>CANQRW010000032.1 GCA_947626365.1 uncultured Lachnospiraceae bacterium | reverse complement strand
TTTTTTTGTTGTATTTTGTGTCAAATTATGGTAGTATGAGTTTGGGACTACCAGGATGGTAGGCGGTTAGCCCTCTCCGGAGGGACTGTGTTCCACACTCCGTTTCGGTCGGCGCAAAACCTGTGTCCACCGGACGCAGTGCGCCCCTCCGTGTACATGGAAACCCGCAAGGGAATCTGGGAAAGGAGGGCTGAGCCATATGGATATTTTGGGACTCATCGCAGTGCTGAGCTTCGGCTTGACCTGCTTCGGAATCGGATACTCTGTTGGCAAAGATTGCAACAAGACGCAGAAATAGCCGCCCCGCCCGTGACAAGGTAAGCGGCTATTTGCTGTGAACTTATAAATCGGGTTAACCGTCTATCGGTAGTACCCACGGGGCGCCTGTTAACGCAGGTGCCCTTCTAATGACTAATATATCATATCCGGCGGGCGGATTCAAGTTTTTTCTGCAGGCGCATGACAGTTTTTTGCGGATACGAGAAATGGCATGACCCAGGCAAAATCCTGATGAAAGAATGAATGTTCGATATATGCTTGCACATCTGACGGGTTTGCGCTAGAATATGCATGTAATGCCGGGTGGAGTTCCCGATCAAACCGGAAGCAACACCAAAAAGCAGTGGCGGCGGCTCTCTGGACTGCCTGGAATTTGCGGATACGTAAATCTGCCGAAAAAACCGGCGAAGAAAAAAATAAAAATTTTTTGAAATTTTGCGTGGAAAATCCCGGGTTTTGTCCTATAATAGCAATAGAGGGGATGAAGGACGTGTGATCCGAACGGACTGTACCGCGGCAGGAACCGGCCGGTATCACGCCCCAGCCCCTGCGGTAACACCAAAGTGCAGTTTTTGTCTGTAATGCAGCCAGGGAAGGAAAAAACGCGTTTTTACATAGGCAGGCGTTTCCATACTCCCCTTGGATTCTTCAAGGCATCGAGTGTGAGCGAGCCGAACAGGGATCCCGCCCGAAAGGACGGAGCTGCAAACAGAAGAGAGCCGGCAAGGCCGGCCATGAAACTATAGGTTTTATATTATTTCGATAGGAGGAAAAGATCATGAAGACTATGAATATCTTCAAAAAAGCGGCAGTGGCCGCTATGGTAGTTACAATGTTAGCGTGTGACGCCATGCCTGCGATGGCTGCGGGCTGGCAGAAGAACGATACCGGCTGGTGGTATGGTACGAACGCCGACAACACCACCTGGTACGCGAACGAGTGGCAGTGGATCGACGGCAACGGTGACGGCATCGCCGAGTGCTACTGCTTCGATGGGAACGGTTATATGTACGAGAACACCACGACTCCGGACGGCTATACCGTGAACGCGGACGGCGCCTGGACAGAGAACGGCGTGGTGCAGATCAAAGTCGTAGGCTCGGGTACTCCTTCCGGTAACACGGGAAGTACCGGTGGCGGCGGCTCAACTGGCGGCGGATCCGGCAGCGGCGGCGGCGGAAGCCATAGCGGCGGCGGTTCCAGCGGCGGCGGTTCGGGCAGCAGCGGCAACAGCGGAAGCACAAGCGGCTCTGCGGGTACATCCGGCGGAAACACAAGCACGAACAGCGATCTGTCAAGATTCAACGGAACCTACAAACTGGTAGAAGAGTGGGAAACCGAAGATGGCGGACAGACCATGCATCAGACGTCACAGCAATCTTTAGATACTAGGGGATTAACGCGCGATATTGTGATCCTTGCAGATGGCACAATACAGAATACGGCTCACAGCAAACTCGAAAAGGTTTTAGGGGTGGAGAATAGCACTCCATTTAATATTCCTAAAACCGGCGCAGCACAGTGGACGCATAATGAAGGCGGCAATGGGCTGAGTGAACAGATTCTCGAATTCCTGGACGACAACACGCTGAAAGTCACGCATTATATACGCAAGCGCGCTATGGGCGAGTTCATGGGTTACCAGATATGGGTCAAACAATAAGTTTCCGCAATTAAAGGAGGGTGTCCTAAAAGTCATTCGACATGACTTGAGGGATGCCCTTTTTTGACGCCATCAAAAGAAGGCACAAGCATACAAAGAGATGCGCAAAATCCGCCCGTATCGTCCATACTTTATACGAATCTTATGAAGGAGGCGAAATAAAAACGATGAACACATGGTTAAAACGCACGGCCGCAAAAAGGGCAGTGGCAGCATGTCTCGCCGCCGCGGTCCTGTGTACAACGGTCATTGTCCCCCATGTCTGGCAGGCTGAAGTCCAGGGCGGTGGAAAAGAACGACTTTTCGGCAGCCATTACGCTACCAACCTGGGAGATACGACAGATCCTTCCTGGACGGAGGAAGTCGAACAAATGGGCATAGAGAAGGGCTATTACCCTACCGGGCTCAACTATGCTTCGCTCAGTTACACCGATGTCAACCTGTTCGCGTTCTGGAGCGTCCCGTATGCCGAGACCCTGGCGCAGGACGGGTTCGATTACGCGGCGTTTAAGAATATCGTGATGTACTGCGTGGATAAGCATACCGGACAGGGCGCCATCGACCAGGCCTTTACAAAGGGTGTTTTACGGATGGACGAAAACGGCGACCTGGTCAATCCGCAGACTGGCGAAGTGATCAATGCCACCCAGCATGCGACCAATAAGAAATTTTCCATGCTGATGCTGCTCGCGTTAATGGGATACAAGGCGGACTGGTCTGATGTCATTGGCGCGGACGGCATGTTTTCAAAAGAAGACGAGGCGGAGTACAGGCTGAACCTGACCCGTATGCTGCGAGGCTTGATATGGATCATCACGGACGAGGAAGGCTTTTCAGGGGATTGGGAGACCGACAAGGCTACATTCCTTAAGCATTATCCAGGCGCTGATACCATCTGTCCCCCATCCAACGACCCGATCGCTGCCGCCATGGGTGTCACAACCTACAAAGATTTTGAGCTGTTTTATTCCGCATGGATGGCGGCAAAACTCAACACAAACATGAGTTTTGACGAAGACGGCAAGGCGACGAAGCTTCCTGTTTCGTCCGTTACCAATGCGGACGGCAGTATCACGAAGTCGTACGACTTCAGCAAGGAGCTGGTGCAGGCCGGCATCCAGAACCTTCTGGACGTGCAGGTACAGGGCGGCACGTATTCCTGGGATCCCGCGACCGGCATGCTCAACGTGACTGCCCCGGCAGGCGTTGAGGTCACAGGCAATGTTCTGGCAAAAGGCGACAGCTGGGACGGGCAGGTCAACGGCTCCGTGCCGAATTTCGGCACAGCGCTCATTTCACGTTTTTACTGGGGGAGCATAAATCCGAAGACCCAGAAGATCAGATGGGATAACTCCCAGAACTTCATGTCGATCACGTTCACGGATGCGTATGAGTTCAGCTTCGGCGAGAGCACTCCTCCAAAATCGGAGATGCATCGGTACGACCACGAGGAAGAATGGAACGCGGATTATAACGTCAGGCTGTACAAATTCGATTCCGAGACCGGACAGCCGCTGCAGGATTCGCATTTTGACATCCTGGAAAAGTTCGACGATACGCAGCTTAAAAAGACCAACCTGGAGGTTTCGTCCAAGGACGCCCAGGGCGGAGTCAGCGCGGAAGAACTGAAGGAAGTGACCTGGGATCAGTTCCCTAAGAGCAAGAAAGTGCTTGACATTTTCTTTTCATATGCTAAAATCAATAAAGATTTACACCAAAAGGCAATGACGGCGCACAGTAGAGGCTTTTGATCCTGGCAGAGAGAAGGAATCACCGGCTGAAAGTTCCTTCCAGTTCCCATAAGCGCTTGAATTTCACGCCGGAGCCGCGCGGCTGAAGGTCATTCATTAAAAATGGCTGGGTAGGCTGCGACGCTTCATGCACGTTACGCATGGAAAGTGCCTGCAGTTTATGCAGGAATCAGGGTGGTACCGCGGAGATTTCGTCCCTTCATCATTATGATGAGGGGATTTTTTATGAGGACTCCGCATGGCGGCGCAGGTATATTATGATGTTTGGGGTCAAAAGGTATTTTGCCCCCTATGATGCGCGGACCGCCGCTGAAGGAAATGAAACATATTTTGAGAGGAGACCAGCAGTATATGAAGGAACAGTTGGAGAGAATCAAGGCAGAAGCCCTTCAGAAAATCCAGGCTTCCGGAACTCTGGACACGCTGAATGAGATCCGCGTGGCCTATCTGGGCAAGAAGGGCGAGCTGACCACCGTTTTAAAAAGCATGAAGGACGTTGCTCCGGAGGAACGTCCGAAGGTAGGCCAGATGGTCAACGACGTGAGGGCCCTTATTGAGTCCTCCCTTGAGGAGACCAAGACGATCCTGGCGAAGAAAGCCAGAGAGGAGCAGCTGAAGGCGGAAGTCATCGACGTGACGCTGCCAGCGAAGAAGAGCAACGTGGGACACAGCCATCCCAACACCATCGCCCTGGAAGAGCTGGAGCGTATCTTCGTGGGCATGGGCTATGAGGTGGTGGAAGGCCCGGAGATCGAGTATGACGAGTACAATTTCACCAAGCTGAACATTCCCCCCAACCATCCGGCCAAGGACGAGCAGGATACCTTCTATATCAATAAAGATATTGTGCTGAGGACACAGACCTCTCCGGTTCAGGCCAGAACCATGGAGAAAGGCAAGCTGCCCATCCGCATGATCTCTCCGGGACGCGTGTTCCGCTCCGATGAGGTGGACGCCACCCATTCTCCTTCCTTCCATCAGGTAGAAGGGCTGGTAGTGGACAAAAACATCACCTTCGCCGACCTGAAAGGAACCTTGGCGGAGTTTGCCAGACAGCTTTTCGGTGAGGACACGAAGGTAAAATTCCGTCCCCATCATTTCCCGTTTACAGAGCCCAGCGCCGAGATGGACGTCAGCTGCTTCAAGTGCGGCGGCAAGGGATGCCGGTTCTGCAAAGGTTCCGGCTGGATTGAGATCCTGGGCTGCGGCATGGTTCACCCCCACGTATACGAGATGTGCGGCATCGACCCGGAGGTTTACACAGGTTTCGCCTTCGGCGTAGGCCTGGAGCGGATCGCCCTTCTGAAATACGAGATCGACGATATGAGGCTTCTATACGAAAACGATGTCCGCTTTTTGAAACAGTTTTGATTAGCAATGAGGCATGCGCGGGGAAATTGGCTGGCATTTTCTGGGTGAGCTTGCTCACAGAAGAAAATGACAGACAGTTTGCACGCATAGGGCGAATGCCCTCAAGCGAGAAAGCGCAGCTTTCGAGCTTGTGCATGCCGAATAGACGGCATGCGCAGCGGAATCCGGCCGGCATTTTCTGAGTGAGCTTGCGCATGCGCCGAAGCAGAAGAATAAAAAGGAGAATTCAATCATGAATACAGCGTTATCATGGATTAAAGCATATGTCCCGGATCTGGATGTGACGCCCCAGGAGTACACCGACGCCATGACCTTATCCGGCACCAAAGTAGAAGGTTATGTCTGCCTGGACAAGAATCTGGAGAAGATCGTGACAGGTCAGATTACGAAGATTGAGCGCCATCCCAACGCGGACAAACTGGTGGTCTGCCAGGTGGATATCGGCACGGAGACCATTCAGATCGTCACCGGCGCCCCCAACGTGGAGGTGGGGCAGAAGATTCCCGTGGTTTTAGACGGCGGCAGAGTGGCAGGAGGCCACGACGGCGGCCCCATGCCGGAGGAAGGAATCGCCATTAAGAAAGGAAAGCTTCGGGGCGTGGAATCCAACGGTATGATGTGCTCCATAGAAGAGCTGGGTTCCTCCAGAGACATGTATCCCGACGCTCCCGAAAGCGGCATCTATATTCTGCCGGAGGATACGCCCCTTGGCGTAGACGCGGTAGAGGTTCTGGGCCTTCGGGACGCGGTGTTTGAGTACGAGATCACATCCAACCGGGTGGACTGCTACAGCGTCATCGGCATCGCCAGGGAAGCGGCGGCCACATTCGACAAGCCCTTCTATCCGCCTGTAGTTACCGAGACCGGCAATGATGAGGATATCAACGATTACCTGAAGGTGCGTGTGGAGGATCCGGAGCTTTGTCCCCGGTACTGTGCCCGCATGGTGAAAAATATCAAACTGGCTCCATCTCCCCAGTGGATGCAGAGACGGCTGGCGGCCAGCGGCATCCGTCCCATCAATAATCTCGTAGATATTACCAACTATGTGATGGAAGAGTACGGACAGCCCATGCACGCTTTTGACTATGATCTGCTGGCCGGCCACGAGATCGTGGTGAAATGCGCCAAGGACGGAGATGTGTTCCAGACCCTGGACGGCCAGGACCGCCAGCTGGATCATACGGTTCTCATGATCAACGACGGCGAGAAGGAAGTGGGCATCGCCGGAATCATGGGCGGCGAGAACTCCAAGATTACCGACGACGTGAAAAATATGGTCTTTGAGGCGGCCTGCTTCGACGGCACCAATATCCGCCTGTCCGCCAAGAAGATCGGACTGCGGACCGACGCCTCCGGCAAATTTGAAAAGGGTCTGGATCCCAACAATGCGGAAGAGGCCATCAACCGTGCCTGCCAGCTGATCGAGGAGCTGGGCGCCGGCGAAGTGGTAGGCGGCATGATCGATATTTACAGCAAGAAAACGACGGAGAAGCGGATTCCCTTCGATCCGGCTCAGGTGAATAAGCTTCTGGGCACGGATATTGACGAGGAGACCATGCTTTCCTACTTTAAGAAGCTGGATCTAGGCTATGATCCCGAGACCAGAGAGGTGATCGCCCCTACCTTCCGTCAGGATCTGGAGCGTCCCTGCGATATCGCCGAGGAGGTGGCCCGGTTCTACGGATACGACAACATTCCCACAACCCTGCCTTCCGGCGAAGCCACCATGGGCGGCCTGCCCTACAAGCTGAGAATCGAGAATGTGGCGAAGGAGATCGCTCAGTTCTCCGGCTTCAGCCAGAGCATGACCTACTCCTTTGAGAGCCCCAAGGTATTTGATAAGCTTCTGCTGCCGGCGGATTCCGGCCTGCGGCAGGCGGTGGAGATCTCCAATCCTCTGGGCGAGGACTTCAGCATCATGCGCACGACGCCTTTAAACGGCATGCTGACCTCCCTTTCCACCAACTATAACCGGCGGAACAAGAACGTCCGTCTCTACGAGATGGCCAATATCTATCTGCCCAAGGCCCTGCCTCTGACAGAGCTGCCCGATGAGCGCCAACAGTTTGTCCTCGGCGCCTACGGCGATATGGATTTCTTCGTCATGAAGGGCGTGGTGGAAGAGTTCTTTGAGAAGGTAGGCATGAAGGAGAAGCTTCACTATGATCCCCAGGCAGGCAAATCCTTCCTCCATCCGGGACGCCAGGCCAATGTGGTGTATCACGGCACGGTGATCGGATATCTGGGCGAGATCCATCCTGAGGTAGCTGACAATTACAAGATCGGCGAGAAGGCTTATGTGGCGGTCCTGGATATGCCGTCCCTGATCCCATTTACCACCTTTGACCGGAAATACGAGGGAATCGCCAGATTCCCGGCAGTAACCAGGGACATCAGCATGGTGGTACCCAAGAATATCATGGTGGGCCAGATTGAGGACATGATCCAGCAGAGAGGCGGAAAGATTCTGGAAAGCTACAGCCTGTTCGATATTTACGAGGGCGCCCAGATCCTGGCCGGCTTCAAGTCAGTGGCTTACTCCATCACCTTCCGGGCCAAGGATCATACCCTTGAGGAGAAGGAGGTTAGCGATGTGATGCGGAAGATCCTCCACGGGCTGTCCGGAATGGGAATCAAGCTGAGAGAGTGATAAACAGCAGTTTTTCATGAATATCCCCGGCGCCTTCTGTCCATCCTAACATCAGAAAACGATGTCAGGAGGCCAGGATTATGTACGATAAATTAGAGATTGCAGGCGTGCAGGGGCGCGAAATACTGGATTCCAGAGGGAATCCTACGGTTGAAGCGGAAGTTCGGCTGGAAGGCGGAGCTGTGGGAAGAGCAGCTGTGCCTTCCGGCGCATCTACGGGGAAATTTGAGGCGGCGGAACTGAGGGACGGCGGAACCCGGTACGGCGGAAAGGGCGTCCAGATGGCGGTAGAGCATGTGAACACAGTGCTGGCTGAGGCCATTGTCTTTGAGAACGCCCTGAATCAGCGGCGGATCGACAGCCTGCTCTGCGAGGCGGACGGTACGGATAACAAAGCGAGACTGGGCGCCAATGCCATTCTGGGCGTGTCCATGGCCGTGGCCAGGGCTGCGGCCAGCGCCCTGCAGATTCCCCTGTACCGCTATCTGGGAGGAATCGGAGCCTGCCAGATGCCGGTTCCCATGATGAATATCTTAAACGGCGGCGTCCACGCGGACAATACGGTGGATTTTCAGGAGTTTATGATCATGCCCACGGGAGCGGAGACATTTTCGGAAGGACTCCGCATGTGCGCGGAAATCTATCACACTCTGAAAAAGCTGCTCAAGACCAACGGATATTCCACGGCAGTAGGCGACGAAGGCGGTTTCGCTCCCGATCTTAAGAATACGGAGGAAGTCCTGACCTATCTGACAGACGCCGTCAAACTGAGCGGCTATGAGCCGGGTTCCCAGGTGATGATTGCCATGGATGCGGCATCCAGCGAGCTGTACGATGAAGAAAGCGGAACCTATGTCTTCCCCGGTGAGAGCCGCATGACAGGAAAGAAGATTGCGCGCACTTCCCAGGAGATGGTGGGGTATTACAGTCAGCTTGTGGAAAAATTTCCCATCTGCTCCATCGAAGACGGCCTTCAGGAGGACGACTGGGCCGGCTGGCAGATGATGACCGAGACGCTGGGCAGCCGGATTCAGCTGGTAGGCGACGACCTGTTCGTGACCAACACCAAACGTCTTGCCCGGGGCATAAGGGAGAAGGCCGGCAACGCCATCCTTGTGAAGGTAAATCAGATCGGAACCCTGACGGAAAGCTTTGAGGCCGTCGAGATGGCGAAGCGGGCCGGTTTTAAGACCATTATTTCCCATCGGTCGGGTGAGACGGAGGATTCCTTCATCGCCGATATCGCCGTGGCGGTCAACGCCGGACAGATCAAGACAGGCGCTCCCTGCCGCAGCGACCGGACGGCTAAATACAATCAGCTTCTCCGGATCGAGGAGCAATTAATTTAAAATAATGGTTGTTTTTCTGCCAAAAGTGTGCTAGAATACCTATGTTTAACCATAGGAGGTGTGAAGGAATGCTAAAGACAATTCTTTGCGTAGTGTTTGTTCTCATATGTATCGCACTCAGCGTGATTGTTCTTCTGCAGGAGGGCAAGTCCGCGGGACTGGGTTCCATCAGCGGCATGGCTGACAGCTACTGGGGCAAGAATAAGGGACGCTCCATGGAAGGCAATCTGGAGAAGTTCACCAAATTCGCGGCGGCGGCACTGCTTATTCTGGCGCTGATTTTGAACATAATCTGGTAGAGAAGACAGACACTCTTGGAAACAAGAGTGTTTTTTCGTCAGGAGTGGCTAAATGACAGAGGAACAGCTGCGGCAGCGGAAGGAGATGCTGCTGAATCTGATAAACGATAACGCCTATGTTCCCATGAAGCTGAAAGAGCTGGCGGTGCTTCTGGACGTTCCCAGACACCAGAGGGAAGAGCTTCAGGAGGTCCTTGACCAGCTTGTCTCAGAGGGAAAGATCGGCGTTTCAAAGAAAGGAAAATACGGAAAGCCGGAGCTTTGCGGAATGTCCGGGATCTTCAGCGGTCATCCAAGAGGATTCGGCTTTGTGTCGGTTCCCGGCAGAGACGGAGATATCTTTATCCCTGCGGACAAGACACAGGGGGCCATGCACGGCGACACGGTTCTTGCAGTGATTGAGACGGAAGACAGCGGCCCCAGGGCGGAAGGCGCCGTCATCCGGATCCTGAAGAGGGCCAATGAGACTGTCATAGGCCTTTACCGCCGCGGCAAAAGCTTCGGCTTCGTCGTTCCGGACAACCAGAAGCTGACCCAGGATATCTTCATTCCTGCCGGCAGGGATATGGGCGCTGTCACCGGCCATAAAGTGGTTGTGAAAATCATGGATTTCGGCGGCAATGGCAGAAAACCGGAAGGCATGATAACAGAGATTCTGGGCCACGTCAATGACCCTGGAATAGATATCCTGTCCATCATCAGGGCTTACGGTCTCCCGGAGGAATTCCCGGCGGAGGTTATGGAGCAGGCGGCCGGAATCCCGGATCATGTGCTGCCGGAGGAGATGGAAGGGAGACTGGATCTGCGCGGCCTTCCTACCGTGACCATCGACGGCGAGGACGCGAAGGATTTGGACGACGCCATTACCATTTCCAAGGAAAATGACGATCACTATACGCTGGGTGTCCATATTGCGGATGTGACCCACTATGTCCGGGAGAATACGCCTCTCGATAAGGAAGCTCTGAGGCGGGGAACCAGCGTCTATCTGGTGGACCGTGTGATTCCTATGCTGCCTCACCGCCTTTCCAACGGGATCTGTTCCCTGAACGAGGGAGAGGACCGTCTGGCCCTCAGCTGCATCATGGAGCTGGACCGTCACGGCGGCATTCTGGGACATCGGATCGCGGAAACAGTGATCCGCGTGAACCGGCGCATGACCTACACAGCCGTCAACGCCATTGTGACGGACCATAACCCGGAGGTTATGGAAGCCTATTCGGATCTGACGGACATGTTTGAGCTGATGAAGGAACTGGCGGATCGGATCCGGGACAAGCGGGGCAGAAGAGGGTCCATCGATTTTGATTTTCCGGAGAGCAAGATCATCCTGGACGAAAAAGGCCGGCCTCTGGAGGTTAAGCCCCATGAACGCAACGCGGCCACCAGGATTATCGAAGATTTTATGCTGATGGCCAATGAGACCATTGCTGAGGACTATTTCTGGCAGGAGCTGCCATTCGTATACCGGACCCACGATTATCCCGACCCGGAAAAGATGAAAAAGCTGGCGGCGTTTATCAACAACTTCGGCTATTCCATCCGGTTTCAGAACGGGGAGGTCCATCCCCGGCAGCTTCAGAAGCTGATCGCGGAAATCGAGGGGACGCCGGAGGAAGCCCTGATCAGCCGCATGACACTGCGGTCCATGAAACAGGCCCGATATTCCACGGAATGTACAGGGCATTTCGGCCTGGCGGCCAATTATTATACCCATTTCACGTCCCCCATCCGCCGCTACCCGGATCTCCAGATTCACCGGATCATTAAGGAGAATCTGAGAAACGGCATCAGTCCAAAGCGGTTCGCCCACTATGACAGGCTTCTGCCGGAAGTGGCGGTACAGTGTTCCGCCCTGGAGCGCCGGGCCGACGAGGCCGAGCGGGAGACGGAGAAGATGAAGAAATGCGAGTATATGTCCCGGCATATCGGTGAGATTTACGAGGGAGTCGTCTCCGGCATCACCAGCTGGGGAATGTTTGTAGAGCTTCCCAACACCGTGGAGGGCATGGTCCGGGTCAGCGATATGGAAGGCGACTACTATGTCTTTGACGAGCAGAATATGGAGATGGTGGGCGAGATGACCCGGACAAGATACCGGCTGGGGCAGAAGGTGTCCGTACTGGTGTCCGGCACCGACAAACTGACCAGAACCATCGATTTTATTCTGACGCCGGAAGGGGAGGAAATATAATGGGCAAGGAATCCATCAAGCTGATCGCCAACAATAAAAAGGCGTATCACGATTATTTTATTGAAGATAAATATGAGGCCGGCATCGAGCTGTTCGGCACGGAGGTTAAATCCATCCGCATGGGCAAATGCAGCATCAAGGAAGCGTATGTCCGCATCGAGCATGGGCAGGTCTATATCTACGGCATGCATGTGAACCCCTATGAGAAGGGAAACATTTTTAACAGGGATCCGCTGCGGGTCAGAAAACTTCTGATGCACCGTCTGGAGATCCGGCGGCTGGACGCCAAGATTGCCCAGAAGGGCTATACCCTGGTGCCTCTTCAGGTGTATTTTAAGGGAAGCCTGGTGAAGGTGGAGATCGGTTTGGCCCGGGGCAAGAAGCTGTATGACAAGCGGGAGGATATGGCCAAAAAAGACGCCCGAAGAGAGGTCCAGAGAGAGTTTAAGCAGAATCTGAGATAAGGCTGAAACGGCAGCTGACACAGACATAACACAGACAAAGGAAGAGAAGCAGGGAAGGTGACCATATGAATCGTGAAGCAAACCGTTCGGCCTACTGGGATATGGTAAAGGGACTGGCGATCATCGCCGTCGTAATGGGGCATTGCGGGATTCTCATCAAATTCGTCTATATGTTTCACCTGGCGGTGTTCTTCTTTGTCACCGGATATTTTTATAA
Organism: uncultured Lachnospiraceae bacterium; assembly: GCA_947626365.1. GTDB lineage: Bacteria > Bacillota > Clostridia > Lachnospirales > Lachnospiraceae > UBA3402. The sequence continues at coordinate 24,898 of CANQRW010000032.1, read as the reverse complement.
TGAAGACAAATACGGGGACGACCCGTTCCGCTGTTTCGGCGTACGCCTGGCGGGCTGCTGGCCCCGGTTTTTCTTCTACGCCGTATGCTGTGTCCTGCTGCATAACTTTTTCGTAAACCACGGACTTTACGCGAATATAGATCGTTACAATCACACAGCCATGCTGACATCCGTTCTCTGCAGCGCAGCTCTTCAGAATACGGAGCTCATGGATGGGGCTCTGTGGTTTGTCCCTGCGTGGCTGCTGTCTTCCGCGTATTTCAGCGGGATCGTCTGGTTCGGACGGACTGCCGGGCGGCGGTTTGGTTCCGAGCGGATGAAATCAGTGGTGATCGCGCTGGGCGTACTTCTGTCCGGAGCCACGGGGCTGTTTCTCTATGACCGGCAGTGTTACCTGCCTTACAGTATGCAGACCGCCATTCTTGTAATCCCACTTTACTACGCGGCGTGGTTGATGCGAAAGCATCTGCCCTCCTTTAAACGCTGCGCCACCTGGTACGGAGCTTTAATCAGCGCCGTCCTGCTGTATCTGGTTATCACGCGGCTGGGTATTACTGTTAACGTCAGTGAGATGCATATCCCGGGAATCTTCTATTATCCGCTTTCCCTTATTGGCATCTACATGGTGCTTTCTCTGTCGGTACTGGCAGAGAAGCTCCCGCCGCTCTCCAGAGGACTGGCTTTTCTGGGAAGGCATTCCTTTGACATCATGGCTCTCCATTTTCTTGTATTTAAGTTCACTGATTTGGTCTACGCCCGGTTTGCCGCCTCCGCGACAGCAGAGAACCTGGCAGGCTTTCCGGTCGGATTCCGGAACCGGCTGGAGCCGGTCTATCTGGTCCTGGGCGTGCTGCTGCCTGCTCTTGCGGGATGGGGGCTGGAACGCGCGGTGAGTTGCATTCTTCCGAAAAAAGCGTAAAAAAGAACGTCGGGAGAGAGTTTTTAGCCTGAATCTGAGATAAAGGACGGAGAATAACCATGCTTTTTAATTCGTTATCCTTTGCCGTGTTTTTGCCGGTGGTTTTCGGCTTGTACTGGCTTTTGCCGGAACGGTTCCGCATCTGGCTGCTCCTGGCTGCCAGCTATTATTTTTACATGAGCTGGAATGTCTCGTACATTCTTCTGATCCTGTTTGTCACCCTGGTATCCTATGGGGGAAGTCTTTGTATGGAGAAACGGGAGGATCCCAGGGGCAGGAAGCTGGTTCTGGGCGTGGTGATCGTTTCCTGCCTGGGGCTTCTCTTTGTGTTTAAATATTTTAATTTCGCGAGCCAGTCCCTCAGCCGGCTGTGCAGCCTGGCGGCAATCCCTCTGCATCCGGCTACGCTTAAGCTGATGCTGCCTGTGGGAATTTCTTTCTATACCTTTCAGACCATGAGCTACGTGATCGACGTTTACCGGGGAGATGTGAAAGCGGAACACAGCTTCGTTGCCTACGCGGCCTTCGTTTCCTTCTTTCCCCAGCTGGTGGCCGGGCCGATTGAGAGGAGCAGAAACCTTCTCCATCAGATTAAGGAAAAACACATGTTTGATTACGGGCTGGCATGCGACGGCATGAAGCTTCTCACCTGGGGCTTTTTTAAGAAGCTGGTGGTGGCGGACAATCTGGCCGTCTATGTGGACAATATTTATAATGACATTCACGACTACCAGGGATTGTCCCTGCTGGTAGCCACCGTATTTTTCGCTTTCCAGATCTACTGTGATTTCTCCGGATATTCTGATATCGCCAAGGGGACGGCCAACCTGTTTGGGATCCGACTGATGTCCAATTTTAAGAGCCCTTATTTTTCCGCATCTGTCCGCGAGTTTTGGAGCCGGTGGCATATTTCCCTGTCTACCTGGTTTCGGGATTATGTGTATATTCCCATGGGCGGCAGCCGCGTAAATAAAATCCGGCATTACCGAAATCTCCTGGTTACCTTCCTGGTCAGCGGGTTGTGGCATGGCGCCAGCTGGACTTTTGTCTTCTGGGGGGGTATCCATGGAATCCTGCAGATTGCGGAACACGCCATGGGGATTGGTCGTAACAGTGACAGGAAGAAAGGCTCCTGGTGGCTGCGGGTCTTCTGTGTGTTTCTGATCAATTGCTTTGCCTGGATCTTTTTCCGCGCCAACAGCCTGCAGGACGCAGGATACATATTCAGCCATATGTTCATCGGAATTGCCAATCCCTATCTGTATGTCATTCAAGCCTGTCTGGACCTGAATATCTGGATCGGAAGGGCTTTTCAGCTGTCTATTTACCTGCTGGTTCTTCTGGCGTATGACTATATCTCTTTAAAGCAGGATGTATGGGCGCTGGTGGGGCGGCAGAAGAAATTGATCAGATGGCTTGTCTATTTCGGGCTGGTGACATTTATCATCATGAACCGGTCGGTAGAGCCCTCTGAATTTATCTATTTCCAGTTTTAGGAGGCAAGGTATGCGGCGTTTTTTACGGAAACTGTTTCCTTTTGCGGTGTGGATTTTCGTATTGATGGTCATTCTGCCTGTATGTATCGACCCTTACAATGTATTTCACAGAGAAGCTCCCCGGGACAACGGCGTTGAACCCAACAAAAATTTCCTGAAAACCAGTTACGTGCTGTCTCATCCGGATCAGTTTGACGCCTTCCTTTTCGGCTCTTCGCGGGTATCGTCCATCCATTCGGATAAAATAGAGGGATACCGCTGCTATAATATGACCTACTCAGAGGGAATCCCGGAAGAACACCGGCAGAACCTTGAAGAGTTCCTGAAAAATGGGATCCGTCCCCGAATGGTGATGGTAGGGGTGGATAATCTGGCGTTTCTGGTCGATCCGAAACTTCATCTTGACAGCCTGCAGCGGATGCCTTACCCCAGGAACCTGAAAGAGAGGGTCCGGTTTTATATCAGCTACCTGGAACCGATCATGGCGGTGGATTCCCTGAAAACTACCTACCTGGAGCCCAGGGTCGTAAGTTATGACAGCAATCTCTATGAAACGGGCTGGACGCTGGATTACGATGCCCAGTCTCACACAGACTGGAGCCAGGCCCAGGCAGACTGGACCTATCAGTATCAGAACAGAACGGATGAGGCGCTGGAAGAGATCCGCCGACTGAAACAGCTTTGCGACGACAACGGCATCCGCCTGATTTTGTTCACCAATCCCATGCATCCTCTGACTTTTCAGAAGGCTGTGGAGAACGGATACGGTGAATTTCTTCTGGGCCTTTCCGAAATTACGGAATTTTATAATTTCAGCGGACGGAATAATGTGACGGACAATAATGACAATTTTCTGGAAACCAGCCATTATAAGGCCAATGTAGGGGATATGATTCTGGACGTTATTTTCCGGGGCGCCCACGACGCGGAGCTGGAAAAGCAGTGGTTCGGCGTACTGATCACCAGCGAAAACGCGGAAGACTTTGTCCGGGAGATAACGAATGACCCTGTGACGTAAAAATGGGTGTGACGTAAAAATGTGACGTGAAAATGAAAAACAGGGTTTGACAATCGGGCCGGTTTTGTGTTAGAATAAGGATTGCGGCGATAGGCCGCGCCCAGTAAGGGGCTGTACTGGTTTCGACAGGGATCATGCAGCTGGTGAAGCTATCCGCATGCTATGCGTTAAATGGCAAACCTAAATATAAACGCTGAAGATAATTTAGCATTAGCTGCTTGATCGCAGCCGTCAGCCTTAGCGCACTCACACGTTAAGATCCTGGCGCCGACTATGTGAGAAACGACACGGGCAAAGCTTTGAGCCCGCGGGCGTATTATGAAGCTACTGAAACCGTCAGGGTGTCGCCTCCCGGGCGGCGGAGGGAATGTCAAACAAGCGACTATGATAGTAGAAGAACAGGGAATTGGTTTTTGGACACGGGTTCAAATCCCGTCAGCTCCACTTAAAAAGTTCGTATTTTACGGACTTTTTTATTACGTCAATATACAAAAAACGCGCCAGCGACGCATTTTTTGTATTTGCATGTTGCATAATACGTATTGTATAATACCGTAAATTTCTTGACAAATTTCCGCACTTATGCAATAATATAATTGAACCACTGAAAGCGTGAATACGCCGTAGGTGGTGTTTGATTTTGCGCTAAAGTTTTATTTTGGATAGATAACCAGGCCATACTTATTGGTACTTGCTTTAGTATTCAGCACATTCCCATTTTCAAAAGTTGCCATAAAGGATTCTTTGGAATCTTTTTCTAAAACATCTTCAACTAGGTATTGAATCGGCTTGTTTATAAAGCCTCCGAACTGAGAGTGAATGGGATTGAAAACCCGTATGGCTCTTGCGGACTTTCGCATTGGAGCAATCCGCCCTGCGTCTGTGATTATCAAATATCTCCAATTCCCATCACTATCGTTTTCAATTCTCTGGATATTATATGTCAGCGCTTTCTCCAGAATATTATAATTGTCCGTAACAATATTCTCTTTGTCAATTATTACATTAATTATTTTAATATCCAAAGAGGCAATCATAATGGCGAATCTCTTTAGCATTTCTTTTTTTTGTTCAGGAGTCCACTTGTAATCTCGATATGGATTTTTGTCAGTAAGGAAATGCTTTGTGTGCATTTCTTGATTGAGATGAAATCCATAGTCTATTTTTAATTGCCGACGCAATTGCTTTACTGCATCATAATTTTTTTGCCAAGAATCGACAGGCATATATAAACTTGTGAGAGTGAACGTGTTACTAGAAGTGGAGACAAGGCCGTCATCGCCCGTTTCGTCACAATAAACTATTCTCATATCCATAAGCACACTCTCCTTTTATCGAATTGTTTTGCGATACAAAATAATGAAATTCCTTGCTTATCATTTCCTTTAATATAGCACTTTTTTTATTGTAGGGCAACAAAGGATCTGTCAGAGCAGAGCGCACAGGGAGCGCGGCTGAGTGTGCTGGAAAGGGAGCCTGCAGCATACACTAACATATCAGGGAAGGAGCGATGATTATGTGGAACAAAATCGCAAAACTGATTGACGTTAAGTCAATTATGACGCTGGTGCTGACTGGCGGATTTGTTGGACTGACCATCGCCGGAAAGATATCTGGCGACCAGTTCCTGACCATCTATACGGTCATTGTGGGTTTCTATTTCGGCACTCAGGTTCAGAAAAAGGCAGACAAGGCAGAATAGAGAGGCGGTGATTCGGCTATCTCCCGTTAGCAAGGCAGAGCGGAATTATTCTGTTAATAGGGCAGGTTTCGGCGTGCACCATTTGATTACGTCCTGCTTGACGCAAAGGATCCCATAGCGCAAAAAATTCGGAATAAATGAGAATTTCCCGCTCCGCCGCGAATATTTTCTTCCTGTGCTGCATAAAATTGGAATAACTGGACAATCATGAAACTGTCCGATTCATTAATTTATCAATGCAGGAGGGAGCCATATGGAGCGCAGACATAGACGCAGCAGAAAAGAGAAGCTGGAAGAAGAACTGGCAAGGACAACCGAGGCTATCGCCCAGTACACCCAGTCCCTGGCGGACATGGAGGAGAAGCGCCAGTCTCTTATGGAGGAGATTGAGAATGAGCGAGTGCGCGAGGTGTCAAAGCTGATGAAGGAAAACAATCTTTCCGTGGACCAGCTGAAGGACATGATCGGAAACATGCAGCCGGCTGAGACGGTTGGATAAAGCAAAAGAGCGCATGGGAAGCCTGCGGTTTAGTTGTGCCGCCGGCTTCTTTTTATGTCAGTATGTAGTCTTGCGGAAGCCTTGTTTTTGTATTCCGAACGAAAGACGGAATACGGACGACATCCAGGTCACGATTCCGGTTGACATTCCGGCCACATTCGGTTACATAGCAGTCTTCTCTGGACAAGCCTCATAAAATCTGCTACAATTCTCTGGATGAATCCATAACCCATACACCCGGGACTCAGCTGCATACCCGACAAATGGGTTTGCGGGACTCATATAATAAAATGACAGACCCGGTTTCGGGAAAAGAAGAAAGAAGTCTTAGTATTGAGCGAACGAAAGAATGATTTTTCCAAGGGGAGCATTATCGGAAATATACTGAGCCTGGCGGTCCCCATGACCCTGGCTCAGCTGATCAATGTTCTTTACAATATTGTGGACCGGATTTATATCGGCCGGATTCCGAAAAACGCCACCCTGTCCCTGACAGGGCTTGGTCTCTGCCTGCCCATTATCTCCATCGTCATGGCCTTCGCCAATCTGTTCGGCATGGGAGGAGCTCCCCTGTGTTCCATTGAGCGGGGGAGAGGCAATGATGAGGAAGCGGAAAAGATCATGGGCAATTCCTTTGTCCTCATGGTGATCACCGGAGTGATCCTGACCGCGGCGGGCCTTGCCTTCAAAAAGCCGGTCCTCTACGCCTTCGGGGCCAGCGACAGCACCTATCCCTTTGCGGACAAGTACGTGACCATTTATCTGATGGGGAATCTTTTCGTGATGATCGGACTGGGAATGAACAGCTTCATTAACTCCCAGGGATTCGGCAAAATTGGCATGCTGACAGTCCTTTTGGGAGCGGTTTCCAACATTATACTGGACCCAATTTTTATCTTCCTCTTTGATATGGGAGTGCAGGGCGCGGCTCTGGCCACGGTGATTTCCCAGTTCCTGTCCGCGGTATGGATTGTCAGATTTCTGACAGGAAGACAGACCATCCTGCGGCTCCGCGTATCCGCCTTTGCCCTGAACGGCAAACGAGTAATGAAGATCGTAGCCCTTGGCATGAGCGGATTTGCCATGTCCATCACTAACAGCGTATCCCAGGTGGTCTATAACGCCACCCTTCAGAAATTCGGCGGCGACCTGTATGTGGGCGTCATGACTATCATCAACTCGGTGCGGGAGATCATCTCCATGCCTGTAAACGGCATCACCCAGGGGTCTCAGCCGGTTATCGGCTATAACTACGGCGCCGGGGAGTACGGACGGGTGAAGAAATGTATCGTGTTTATGTCGGCGATCAGCATAATCTATACCACCGTGGTATGGTTCTTCGTCCATACCTTCCCGGAGTTTTTCATCCGCATCTTTAATCAGGAGCCGGAGATGATCGCCGCCGGAATCCCATCCATGCAGGTGTATTATTTCGGATTTTTCTTTATGTCCCTGCAGTTTGCGGGGCAGGCTGTATTCGTGGCTCTGGGGAAATCGAAGAACGCTGTGTTCTTCTCCATTTTCCGAAAGATTGTGATCGTCATGCCCCTGGCGCTGATCCTGCCGCATCTGTTCGGGCTGGGAACCACCGGGGTTTTCATGGCGGAGCCTATTTCCAACTTCATCGGAGGCACGGCCTGCTATATTACGATGCTGGCGACGGTGTGGCCGGAACTGCGCGGTAAGAAAGCAGGGGCGGCATAAGCAGTCGGAGTATGCGCGGAATACATGATATGCGACGGTTGAGCGGGGTGAGTTAAGCAGCATTACCGGTTTGACGGAACTTGCAAAATGATGTAAAATAATACAGAAGAAAACGCATGGGGTTTCATGCGGAACCGGATGGGAGTTTTCAGAAAGTTACTATGGAAAGAGAGAGTCTTTGCGGCAAAAAGAGGATTGTTATAAAAATAGGTTCGTCGTCTTTGACCCATGAGGAGTCCGGCGATCTGAACCTTCTTAAAATAGAGCGGCTGGTCCGTATCATCAGCGATCTGAAGGGAAGGGGAAAAGAAGTGGTCCTGGTATCTTCCGGGGCAATCGCTGCGGGAAGACAGGCATTCCATCATCAGGGCAGGCCGGATACCCTGGCTCAGAAACAGGCTTTTGCGGCCATCGGCCAGGCCAGGCTTATGATGATCTATCAGAAATTATTTGCCGAATATAACCAGGTGGCAGCCCAGGTCCTTCTGACCAAGGATACTATGGTCAATGACAGTTCCCGCTACAACGCCCAGAATACCTTTGAGGAACTTTTGAAAATGGGGGCTGTGCCGGTGGTGAACGAGAACGATACCGTTTCCACCTCGGAAATCCCGTTTGTGGACAATTTCGGGGATAACGACCGGCTCTCCGCCGTGGTGGCCGTGCTGATCGGGGCGGATCTTCTGATCCTTCTGTCAGACATTGACGGGCTGTATTCCGACGATCCCAGAGTGAATCAGAACGCCCGGTTTATCAGCTTTGTGGGCGAGATAACGCCGGAGCTTCTTGCCATGGGCAAGGAGGAAGCGGGAAGCAGCGTGGGGACCGGCGGAATGGCCGCCAAGCTGGCTGCTGCCCGAATCGCCACGGACAGCGGTTCCGACATGGTCATTGCCAACGCGAAGGACGTGGAAGTGATCCACCAGATCATGAACGGCGAGGAAAAGGGAACCCTGTTCGCCGCCCATGAAAATCTGAATTTTGACCTGATGCACTATCTGAAAAACGAATACTAAGCAGGAAAGCGGGGAATCAGAAACCATGATCACTCAGGAGATGCTTGACAGAATCAACACCTTGTATCATAAATCCCAGGCAGTCGGACTCACAGAGGAGGAAAAGGAGGAGCAGCAGAGACTGCGCCAGGAATATATCCAGGCCATTCGAGCCAGTCTGCGTGCCAATCTGAACAATATCTCCATCGTGGAAGAGGATGGAAGCATAACGGATTTGGGTAAGAAGCACGGAAACATAAAAGAAGTATAGATTGGTTTCAGGGCTGCACCGGCCAAAAAGAACAGCGCGGTTTACGGGAAAGGAGTTTCGCATGACGCTTGCGGAGATTGGCAGACAGGCAAAGGATGTTTCAAGAGTACTGAATAATCTGGGTGTTTCCGAGAAGAACAGGGGGCTGAAAGCCGTGGCTCAGGCCCTGACAAAGGGGCAGGAAGAGATTCTGAAAGCCAATGAGGAGGATGTCCGCACAGCCCGGGAAAAGGGGATGAGCGACGGCCTCATCGACCGGCTGACCCTGACGGAGAACCGGATTTCGGCCATGGCGGAGGGGCTTTTGCAGGTGGCTGCCCTCGACGACCCGGTAGGTGAATTTATTTCCATGAAACCCAGGCCCAACGGCCTTCTGATTGGGCAGAAGAGGGTTCCTTTGGGTGTGATCGGGATTATCTATGAGGCCCGTCCCAACGTAACCGCGGACGCCTTTGGATTGTGCTTCAAGGCGGGAAACGCCGTGATCCTCAAAGGAGGAAGCGACGCTTTAAAGTCCAATAAAGCCATTGTTTCCCTGATCCAGGGCGGTCTTGCAGGCGCGGGCCTTCCGGCGTTCTCCGTTCAGCTGATTGAAAGCACCGACAGGGAGACGACCAGGGAATTTATGAGAATGAACCGGTATCTGGATGTGCTGATTCCCAGAGGCGGAGCCGGTTTGATCCGCACGGTGGTGGAGAACAGCACCGTGCCCGTGATTGAGACGGGAACCGGAAACTGCCATATTTTTGTAGATGAATCCGCGGATTTTAATATGGCCCTTGATATTATTTTTAACGCGAAAACCCAGAGGATCGGCGTCTGCAACGCCTGTGAATCCCTGGTGGTCCATAAGGCCATCGCCGGAGAATTCCTTCCGCTATTAAAGAAACGTCTGGATGAAAAGAATGTGGAGATCCGCGCCGATGAGGCGGCCTGCGCCCTGACGGACGGTTTTGTGCCGGCGACGGAGGAGGACTGGGGCGCCGAGTATCTGGACTATATTGTCTCTCTGAAGCTGGTAGATTCGGTGGAGGAAGCCATCGCTCACATCAACCGTTACAATACGAAGCATTCTGAGGCCATCATCACCTCTGATTACGCCAACGCCCAGAAATTCTTAAACGAGGTTGACGCGGCGGCCGTCTATGTGAACGCTTCCACCCGGTTTACCGACGGCTTTGAGTTCGGCTTCGGAGCGGAGATCGGCATCAGCACCCAGAAGCTCCACGCCAGAGGGCCTATGGGGCTGAAAGAGCTGACGACGACAAAATACGTGATTTATGGAAACGGGCAGATCCGCGGCCTCTGATGGAAAATTATAAAAAAAGAAACGGGTGCCCCGCTTGGGCAATAAGCCGTGCGGTTAAAAACTCGCTTCCTTTTACTAAAGTATATGATATTACCCGAAAGGTCAAAGGAAACATGGAACAAACTATAGATTTTGATAAAATAGATTTGACGCTGCCTCCGCCGGAGCAGGAGCCTGAACGGCAGTATTATTTTGCTGCCAAATGCCGGCAGTGGGTGGAGGATTTTAAAGAAAAGAACGGGCGGGCTCCAACTGCCTGCATCCAGACATTTGGCTGTCAGATGAACGCGCGGGACTCTGAGAAACTGCTGGGGATCCTGACGCGGATCGGATATGAGGAGACAGATGACGAGCGGGCGGATTTTGTGCTGTACAATACCTGTACCGTGCGGGAGAACGCTAATAAGCGGGTTTATGGCCGCCTGGGCTATCTGAATACGCTGAAAAAGAAGAATCCGGACATGATGATCGCCCTCTGCGGCTGCATGATGCAGGAGAAAGAGGTTGTAGAACGGATAAAAAAGAGCTACCGCTTTGTGGATATTATCTTTGGAACTCATAATATTTTCAGGCTGGCAGAGCTTCTGTGCCAGAGGCTGGAAGAAAAGAAAATGGTGGTGGACGTCTGGAAAGGGACGGACCGCATTGTGGAAGAACTTCCGGTGGAGAGGAAATATCCTTTTAAGTCCGGCGTCAATATTATGTTTGGTTGTAATAATTTCTGCAGCTACTGTATCGTGCCTTACGTGAGAGGACGGGAGCGGAGCCGCAGGCCGGAGGATATTCTTTCCGAGATCCGCCGCCTGGTGGCTGACGGTGTAGTGGAAGTGATGCTTTTAGGCCAGAATGTAAATTCATATGGCAAAAACCTGGAAAATCCCATCACCTTTGCCCAGCTGCTCCGTCAGGTCGATGAGATTCCGGGGCTTCAGCGGATCCGTTTCATGACCTCCCATCCCAAGGATCTGTCGGACGAACTGATCGAGACCATGGCGGCCTGCAGGAAGGTCTGCCATCATCTTCATCTGCCGGTTCAGTCGGGAAGTACCCGGATCCTGAAAGAAATGAACCGCCGTTATACGAAGGAGCAGTATCTTGGCCTGGTGGAAAAAATACGGAAGGCCATTCCGGATATTTCCCTGACTACGGATATTATTGTGGGGTTCCCTGGAGAGACGGAAGAAGATTTCCTGGAGACTATGGACATTGTAGAGAAGGTTCGCTACGACAGCGCCTTTACCTTTATCTACTCCAAGCGGACCGGGACACCGGCGGCAAAGATGGACGATCAGGTGCCGGAGGAAGTGGTGAAGGACCGGTTTGACCGGCTGCTTAAGCGTGTTCAGGAGATATCCGCGGAAGTTTGCGGCCGGGATGTCCATACGGTGCAGAAGGTATTGGCGGAGGAGCCGGACGACCATCTGGAAGGGTATCTGACCGGGCGCATGGATAACAACACCATCGTACATTTCCCAGGCGATCCGTCGCTGATTGGGACGATTGTGGATGTATATCTGGAGGAAAGCAGGGGTTTTTATTATATGGGGCGGATCGCAGCTTCCGGCTCATGATATGGGGCAGCTGATAATTTCAGATAATTGCTGCCATTTATATAGAATTACCGGAGATTTAACTGCGACAAACAGAGAAAAGCGAGGAAACGGACGTGGCCGGATTATCACCGATGATGGCTCATTACATGGAAACAAAGAAACAGTACCCGGACTGCATTCTGTTCTACCGGCTGGGTGATTTTTATGAGATGTTCTTCGAGGACGCCCTGACTGCGTCCAAGGTGCTGGACATCACCCTGACCGGCAAGGAATGCGGGCTTGAGGAGAGGGCTCCCATGTGCGGAGTCCCTTATCATGCGGTGGATTCCTATCTGTACAAGCTGGTGCAGGCCGGATACAAGGTGGCCATCGCGGAGCAGATGGAAGATCCCAAGCTGGCCAAGGGGCTGGTGAAGCGGGAAGTGATCCGTGTGGTAACTCCCGGAACCATCACTTCCAGTCAGGCCCTGGACGAATCCCGCAACAACTATCTCATGGGAATCGTCTGCCTGGATGAGAATTACGGAGTCTCCATCTGCGATATCAGCACGGGAGACTATCTGGTGACGGAAGTGAAAAGCACACGGGAGCTGCTGGACGAGATTCACAAATTCGGCCCGGCGGAGATCATCTGCAACGATGCCCTGACCATGTCCGGCATTGATCTGGAGGATCTGAAAAACCGGTATCAGGTGGCGATCTCGGCCCTGGAAAACCGGTATTTTGCTGACGACCGGTGCCGGCGGATCCTGCGGGACCATTTTCACGTGCAGAATCTGGACGGCCTGGGGCTGGGGGACTATGACGCCGGCGTGATCGCCGCGGGAGCCGTCATGGAGTATCTGTACGAGACCCAGAAAAGCTCCCTGGAGCACATAACGACCATAATTCCTTATACGACGGGGGAGTTTATGGTGATCGACACTTCCACCAGGCGGAATCTGGAACTGACGGAGACACTCCGGGAGAAACAGCGGAGGGGTTCCCTGCTGTGGGTTCTGGACAAGACCAGGACGGCCATGGGAGCCCGTCTCATGCGGACATTTATCGAGCAGCCCCTGATCCACAGAGACGCCATTCTGGACCGGCAGAACGCCATTGAGGAACTGAATCTAAGTTACATTTCCAGGGAGGAGATTCGGGAGTATCTGAATCCGGTTTACGATCTGGAACGCCTCATTGGGCGGATCAGCTACAAATCCGCCAATCCCAGGGACCTGATCGCCTTTAAGAATTCCCTGAAAATGCTTCCCTACATACGGGATATTCTGAAGGATTTCCAGAGCCCGCTGCTTCGGAATATTCTGGAGGACCTGGATTCCCTGGAGGATCTGTTCCAGCTTATTGACGACGCCATTGAGGAGGATCCGCCCCTGGTTACCAGGGAGGGCGGGATTATCAAGGAAAGCTACAGCGAGGAGGCGGACCGGCTGCGCCACGCCAAGACGGAGGGCAAAAGCTGGCTGGCCGGGCTGGAGGCTGAAGAGCGAGAGAAGACCGGGATCAAAAACCTGCGCATTAAATTCAATAAAGTCTTCGGATATTATTTTGAGGTGACCAATTCCTTCAAAAATCTGGTGCCGGACTATTTTATCCGCAAGCAGACCCTGACCAACGCGGAGCGGTACACTACCGACAAGCTGAAGGAGATGGAGGATGTGATCCTGGGGGCGGAGGACAAGCTGTTCACCCTGGAGTATGAGCTGTTCTGCGACGTCCGGGACCGGATCGGCGCTCAGGTGACCCGGATCCAGCGGACCGCCAAGGCAATCGCCGGGCTGGACGTATTCTGCGCCCTGTCCCTGGTTGCCACCAGAAATGATTATGTGAAACCGAATATCAATGAAAAAGGTGTTATCAAGATTAAAAATGGCCGTCATCCGGTGGTGGAGCTTATGCTTCGGGACGAACTTTTCGTAGCCAACGACACTTTCCTGGACAACGGCAAGAACCGGATTTCCATTATCACAGGGCCCAATATGGCGGGGAAATCCACCTATATGCGGCAGACGGCCCTGATTGTGCTCATGGCCCAGATGGGCAGTTTTGTGCCGGCCTCCGAGGCGGACATCGGCGTCTGCGACCGGATTTTCACCCGGGTAGGAGCCTCCGATGATCTGGCTTCCGGCCAGAGCACTTTCATGGTGGAGATGACGGAGGTGGCCAATATCCTGCGAAACGCTACCCGCAGCAGCCTGATCATCCTGGATGAAATCGGCCGGGGCACCAGCACCTTCGACGGCTTGAGCATCGCCTGGGCTGTGGTGGAGCACATCAGCAATACCAAACTTTTAGGTGCCAAGACGCTTTTTGCCACCCATTACCATGAGTTGACGGAGCTGGAAGGGACCATGGCCGGCGTTAATAACTACTGTATCGCTGTGAAGGAGCAGGGAGACGACATCGTTTTCCTGCGCAAGATTGTGAAAGGCGGCGCAGACAAAAGTTATGGTATCCAGGTGGCCAAGCTGGCAGGCGTGCCGGATCAGGTCATTGACAGGGCCAAGGAACTGGTAGAAGAACTGAGCAGCGCCGACATTGCCACAAGAGCCCGAGAGATTGCCGAGGCGGGAGCCAATGTGACGGCGAAGCCGGCCCATAAGGCGGTGACCCGGCCGGACGAGGTGGACCTGAATCAGATGACCCTGTTTGCGGCGGTGCAGAGCGAGGACATTGCGAAAGAGATTGAACAGATTCAGATCAATGAGATCACGCCGGTGGAGGCGCTGAATATCCTAAGCCGCCTCCAAAGCAAGCTGAAAAACCGGTGGCAATAACTGCTGGTAATGCGGCCGCTGCTGTTTTCAGCAATGAGACAGGAGTTGTCACGATGGCCGTTTTGAGGATAATACTGGAAGGGAGAAGCATTATGCCACAGATTACGGTGTTGGATCAGAGTACCATAGATAAGATCGCGGCCGGCGAGGTCATCGAGCGGCCTTCTTCTGTGGTGAAGGAACTGCTGGAAAATGCCATCGACGCTCAGGCGACGGCGGTGACGGTGGAGATTCGGGATGGCGGAACCACCTTTATCCGAGTGACTGACAACGGCTGTGGTATCCCCAAAGACCAGGTAGCCCTTGCTTTCCTGCGCCATTCCACCAGCAAGATCAAGTCGGCGGAAGATCTGTATACAGTGGCCTCCCTGGGATTCCGGGGTGAGGCATTGTCCAGCATCGCCGCTGTGGCTCAGGTGGAGCTGATCACCAAGACGCCGGAACAGCTGACGGGAGTCCGCTACGTGATCGAGGGCGGCAGGGAGCGGTCCGCCGAAGAGATTGGCGCGCCTGACGGCACTACATTCCTCGTGAGAAATCTGTTCTACAATACCCCTGCCAGGCAGAAGTTTCTGAAAACGGCTCAGACGGAGGGAGGCCATGTGGCGGATCTGGTGGAGAAGATCGCCATGTCCCATCCGGACGTATCCATCCGGTTCATTCAGAACAACCAGAATAAGCTGCACACCTCCGGCAACCATAACCTGAAGGACATTATCTATACGGTGTTCGGCCGGGATATCGCGGCAAATCTGCTGCCTGTGGACTACGAGCAGGAGATTATGCAGATTCACGGCTTCGCCGGGAAGCCGGTGGTCGCCAGAAGCAACCGAAATTTTGAGAATTATTATATAAACGGCCGCTATGTAAAAAGCGCCATTGTGGCCAAGGCCATCGAGGAGGCCTACCGTCCCTTTATGATGCAGCACAAATACCCCTTTATCCTGCTGCATATCCGCATAGAGCCGGAGTACCTGGACGTGAATGTCCATCCCACCAAGATGGAACTGCGCTTCCGTGACGCGGAGCGGATCTACCAGATGATCTGTCAGGCGGTCAGCGAAGCCCTTGCCAGGAAAGAACTGATCCCTCAGGTGGAACTGGAGCATGCCGGCACCCCCATGAAACCGCCTGCGGAGCCCAGACCGGAACCCTTTGAAGCGAAGCGAAGAAGCCAGCTGGAGAAGGGCAGGGAACCTGCGGCAGGCGCCGGAAACAGAGCAGATGCAGGAAAGAATCTGTACGCGTACGATAACCGCTCTGTCTATCAGCAGATTGCGGAAAAACAGGCGGAGTATAGCGCAGAGCAGCCCCAGGAAACATTTCCAGAAAAGCAGTTGGAAAACTCCCCGGAAAAGCTGCTGGGGAAATCCCCGGAAGAGCCCCAGGAGAAGGCTGTACAGAAGTCTCAGAAGAATTTCCCGGAAAAGCAGCGGGAGAACTCCCTGGAAACGCCTCAGGAGAAGGCTTCGGAAACGTCCCCAGCTCCCCGGCAGATGGATTTCTTCGAGGAAAAGCTTCTGGAGCCGAAGAACCGGAAGCGGCACAAGCTGATCGGACAGCTTTTCGACACCTACTGGCTGGTGGAGTTTAACGACCATCTCTACATCATCGACCAGCACGCGGCCCACGAGAAGGTTCTGTATGAGCGCACCATGAAGACCCTGAAAAGCCGGGAATACACTTCCCAGATGGTGAATCCACCGATCATTCTGACTCTGGGCAGCGAAGAACAGGTGCTTTTGAAGAAATACATGAAATATTTTACGGATCTTGGCTTTGAGATCGAACATTTCGGCGGCAAAGAGTACGCGGTGCGGGCGGTGCCGGACAATCTGTTCTCCATCGCCAAAAAGGAACTGCTGATGGAGATGCTGGACGATCTGTCCGACGATATCCTGAAGGGCGGGGCGGAACTGATCTATGACCGTGTGGCCACCATGTCCTGCAAGGCGGCGGTGAAGGGAAATCACACATTGTCCCCCATGGAAGCGGACCATCTGATCGATGAGCTTCTGGAGCTGGACAACCCATATGCCTGCCCCCACGGGCGTCCGACGATCATTTCCATGAGCAGGCGCGAGCTGGAGAAGAAATTCAAGCGGATCGTCTGAATTCGGATGGATCTGCTGAGATATGGCTGGATGCAGCCGGAAAGGACATCTGCTTTGCAGTCTGCCGACGGGCAAATCAGACCCGAGATGGGAAAGGAGTCAGACCCAACATGAAGAAACCTCCGCTTATTATCCTGACCGGCCCTACGGCAGTCGGGAAAACCAAAACCTCCATCGGACTTGCCAAAGCGGTGGGAGGAGAGATCATCAGCGCCGACTCCATGCAGGTCTACCGCCATATGGATATCGGTTCCGCCAAAGTGACGGAAGAGGAGATGGAGGGAGTTCCCCATCATCTCATTGACGTGCTGGAGCCGACGGAGGAATTTAACGTGGTTTCCTTTCAGAAGATGGCAAAGGAGGCCGCGGCCGGCATCTATGAACGGGGGCACATTCCCATTGTGGCCGGAGGCACCGGCTTCTATATTCAGGCTCTTCTGTATGATATTAACTTTACGGAGAATGACGGAGACGATACGCTCCGGAAAGAACTGGAGCGGCTGGCTGAGGAAAAGGGAACCGGTTATCTGCATGAAATGCTGCGGGAGATCGATCCGGAATCGGCCCAGGCCATTCACGCCAACAATGTGAAGCGGACCATCCGGGCCATTGAGTTTTACCGTCAGACCGGGAAACTCATTTCCGGCCACAACGCGGAGCAGAGAGTCCGGGAATCGCCTTATGATTTCTGCTATTATGTTCTGAATATGGATCGTGCCGCCTTGTACGAGCGTATTGACAGGCGCGTGGATCTTATGATACAACAGGGCCTTGTGGACGAGGTAAAGCGCCTTGCCGCCATGGGCTGCAGCCGTTCCATGGTGTCCATGCAGGGCCTTGGCTATAAGGAAATCCTGGCGCATCTGGAGGGCGCTTATCCCCTGGAGGAGGCCATTCGGATCATCAAGCGGGACACCCGCCACTTTGCCAAGCGGCAGCTCACCTGGTTTAAGCGGGAGAGAGAAGTGCGATGGCTGAATGTGGAGGAATTTCATAACCGCCCGGAAGAGATTGTGGAATTCATTCTCCGGGATTTGCCTTTTCCCTTTCAGCGGTGACCGGCAGAGACCGTAACTTTTGTGATAATTTATCGTTTCAGGAGATGATTGAAAATATGATCGATACACAGCTTTCCCGGATGTATGAATCCCTGGGGATCAGTAAAGATGTACAGATGTTTGGGGCGGAGACGGAATCTGCCCTGAAGCCGCGTTTTGAGGAGATCGACCGCCGGGCCGAGTACAACCAGATGAAGGTGATCAAGGCCATGCAGGACTGCCGTGTAAGCGATATCCATTTCGCGGCCACCACCGGGTACGGCTACAATGATCTGGGCAGGGATACCCTGGAAAATGTATACGCGGCGTGCTTTCACGGGGAATCTGCGCTGGTCCGCCCTCAGCTGATGAGCGGGACCCACGCCCTGCATGTGGCGCTGTCCGGAAATCTCCGCCCGGGGGACGAGCTTTTGTCTCCGGTGGGAAAGCCCTACGACACTCTGGAAGAAGTGATCGGGATCCGGGAATCCGCAGGCTCCTTAAAGGAATACGGCGTTTCCTACCGCCAGGCGGACCTGCTGCCGGACGGAACCTTTGATTATGAAAATATCCGAAAAGCGATCAACGAAAAGACAAAACTGGTGACCATCCAGCGGTCCAAGGGATACGCCACCCGGCCCACTTTTTCCGTGGAACAGATCGGACAGCTGATTGCTTTTGTGAAGTCTGTGAAGCCGGACGTGATCTGCATGGTGGACAACTGTTACGGCGAGTTTGTGGAGATTACGGAGCCGACGGATGTGGGAGCCGACATGATCGTCGGATCCCTGATCAAAAATCCCGGCGGCGGCCTGGCGCCCATCGGCGGATATATCGTAGGGCGGAAGGACTGTGTGGACCGCGCCGCCTACCGTCTCAGCGCTCCCGGCCTGGGCAAAGAGGTGGGCGCCAGCCTGGGACTGAACCAGTCTCTTTTCCAGGGGCTTTTCCTGGCGCCTACGGTGGTGGCCGGGGCCCTGAAGGGAGCCATCTTTGCCGCCAATATCTATGAGAAGCTGGGCTTTTCCGTCCATCCCAACGGGACGGAAGAGCGCCATGATATCATCCAGGCCATTACCTTCGGGACCGCCGAGGGAGTCATCGCGTTCTGCCAGGGAATCCAGGCGGCCGCCCCCGTGGACAGCTATGTGAAGCCGGAGCCCTGGGATATGCCGGGCTATGACGCGCCGGTCATTATGGCGGCCGGAGCCTTTGTCCAGGGTTCCTCCATCGAACTGAGCGCCGACGCCCCCATTAAGCCGCCTTACGCGGTCTATTTCCAGGGAGGCCTCACCTGGTATCACGCCAGACTGGGAATCCTGAAATCCCTGCAGTCCCTCGTGGAGCGGGGGATTGTCCGACTGCCGGAATAAAACTTACGGTTTTATAAATTTTGTATACACAGCCCCCATTTTATGGTAAACTATATGTGTTCCGCAGGATATTTTTTCCTGTGGGGCACATATTTCCTTGTTGCGTATTTGGAGAGTGACGAACAAGGAGCGTGCATGGAAAATAACAGAAAGATGAAAGACATTCCCGCCAATGACAGGCCTTACGAGCGATGTGTGCAACTGGGGACGGAAGTTCTGAGTGACGAAGAGCTTTTGTCCATTATCATCCGGACGGGAAGCAGCAACCAGAATTCGCTGGAGACAGCCAGGCAGGTGCTGGCTCTGAATTATCCCAGGGACGGCATCCTGGGTTTGTGCCATTTTACGCTGGAAGAGCTGAAAAGCGTAGAGGGAATCGGCACGGTCAAGGGGATTCAGCTTATGTGTATCGGAGAGCTGTCCCGGCGCATTGCCAAGCGGTCCGCCACCGTTCAGATCAGCAGATACGATTCGCCGGAAGCGGTAGTCCATTATTATATGGAGGATCTGCGCCACGCGGAGCAGGAACTGGTCTATGCCATGTTTCTTGACAGCAAAAACTGTCTGATTAAGGATGCGCTTATCTTCAAGGGTACTGTGAACGCATCCATGGCTTCTCCCAGGGAGATATTCGTGGAGGCCATGCGCAACAGGGCCGTGGGAATCATTCTGGTTCACAACCATCCCAGCGGCGATCCGACGCCCAGCCAGGAGGATTATCTGCTTACCAACAGGATCCGGCAGGGCGCGAAGCTTCTGGGAGTCCGGTTCCTGGATCATATCATTATCGGCGACAATACGTACTTCAGCTACAGAAAAGAAGGAATATTGACAGATGGAATCAAAGTATAACCGTTATGTATTAATCGGATTATCTTTATGCTGTATTGCCCTCATTACGATCACGTCCATTACGGATCAGTGGCTGGCCCCTCTGCGCACGGCGGTGGGGTATATTCTGATACCCATCCAGACCGGTGTGAACCGGGTAGGAGTATCGGTCTATGATGAGCTGACCGACTACGCCAAACTGAAGACCGCCCTGGAAGAGAATGAACAGCTGAAGCAGCAGATCTCCAGCCTGATCGAGGAGAACAACCGGCTTCAGGCGGAACAATTCGAACTGGAGCGGCTCCGTGATCTGTATGAACTGGACCAGGATTACATGCAGTATGAGAAGACGGCTGCCCGCGTGATCGCCAATGATTCCGGCGACTGGTTTCAGGTTTTCCGGGTGGATAAGGGCTCGGCCGACGGAATCCAGGCAGGCAGCAATGTGATGGCCGGCGGAGGGCTGGTGGGGATTGTCACGGATGTAGGGGCCCACTATGCCACAGTCCGCTCCATCATTGACGACTCCAGCCGGGTAAGCGCCATGGCCCTTCAGTCCGGAGATATCTGTATCGTAGGCGGCGATCTGACCCTGTACAATAAGGGGAGGCTGACCATCTCACAGATTCAGCCGGATGCGGATATCAAGGACGGGGACCGGATCGTCACGTCCAATATCAGCTCCGCCTTCCTTCCGGGAATCCTGATCGGATACGCCAAGGATATCACCCTTGACAGCAACCAGCTGACCAGTTCCGGTTATCTGATCCCGGTGGCGGAGTTTGACAACCTTCGGGAGGTTCTCATCATTACCGATGTGAAAGAGACCGAAGATCCGGAGGTAAAGTGACATGGCGAGGGCTCTGATCAACCTGTCGCTGATCATCGCGGCGTTTACCATCCAGAACTGCGTCTTTCCGCTGATCCCGTTTCTTTCCGCGGCTCCCAACCTGCTGCTGATCCTTACCTTTTCCTTCGGCTTTATCGAGGGCAAGAAGGCAGGGATGATCTACGGCATCCTGGCGGGAATCCTGCTGGATCTGTTCTACAGCGGCCCCTTCGGATTTTATACGCTGTTTTACATCTATGTGGGCTATGTCAACGGGATCTTTACCAGATACTACTATGAAGACTATATCACCCTTCCTCTGATCCTGAGCATAATCAATGAGCTTGCCTACAATCTCTATGTTTATGTGTTCCGGTTCCTGTTCCGGGGAAGGCTGGATTTTCTCTATTATCTCCGGGAGCTTATTATTCCGGAGACCATATTTACCGTTGTAACTACGTTGTTTCTCTATCGTTTCCTGCTGTTTATCAACCGGAAACTGAAAGAGTATGAAAGCGGGAGGGATACGACTCTTGTTTAGTGAAATCGCAGGCTTCTGCCTTGAGATGGTGAAACGTGTGGTGACGTCCAGGATATTTCTTCTTTTCCTGATTTTCACCGGCATGTTTCTTGTGCTTGTCGGAAAGCTTTTCGACATGCAGATCATCCATGGAGAGCAGTACCTGACGCAATACGTGTCGAAAACCTATCAGACTGTCTATACGCCCGGGACCCGGGGGAATATCTACGATGCCAACGGCAATATTCTGGCTCACAACGAGCTGGCTTACTCCGTCACCATCCGGGATACCGGGACCTATCGGAACAACCAGTCCCTGAATCTGATGCTGTATCAGCTGATCCGCATTCTGGAAAATCACGGCGAGACGGTAGAGGCCAGGCTGGAACTGGGCATCGACCAGAATGGGGAACTGTGCTATACTTCCAGCTCGGAGGCCGCCAGGAAACGGTTCCTCCGGGATTACTACGGCCTCAGTTCCGTGGAAAAGCTGGACAGCCCTGACGGAAAGTATCCCTCCGACATCTCGGCCCGGGAACTTTTTGACCAGATCAAATCTTCAGCCCGGTATGATATTGACGGTCTCAAGGATAAGGACGGCAACGCGACGGTTCTTTCCGACAGGGAAGCCCTGCAGATCGCCCATATCCGTTACGGACTGTCTCTGACCTCTTATAGGAAATATGAGGTTATCACCGTAGCCAACAATATCTCTCAGGAGACGGTGGCAGACGTATCGGAGCATATGGCGGATATGGACGGCGTGTCGATCGCCCAGTCCACGGTCCGCGTCTACGATGATGCCGTATATTTCGCGCCCATCATCGGATATACCGGCAAGGTGCAGACAGAGCAGCTTGCCTCCCTTCAGGAGCAGGATCCCAACTACGATGCCAATGACATTGTGGGACGTACCGGAATCGAGGCTTCCATGGAATCGGTGCTTCACGGAAAAAAAGGCGTTACCCATATGTTCGTGGACAGCTACGGCCAGATCCTTCAGGTGGAAGAGGACTCGACGGATCCTGTGGCCGGCAGCGATATCTATCTGACCATTGACGGCAACCTCCAGAAGGGTATCTATCATCTGCTGGAGCAGCAGCTGGCCGGCGTTTTAGTGTCCCATCTGGTCAACCGGGACGTGTCGGAGGATGAGAACCGGGATTCCAGTAAGATTCAAATTCCCATTAAGGATGCCTATTATCAGCTGATCAACAACAATGTCCTGTCTCTGAGCCATATGGAAAGCGCCGAGGCGGATGAGGTGGAGCAGACGATCTACCGGAAGTTTTCCGCGTCCAGGGACCAAATCTTAAGCGGTATCGGAAGCCTGCTGGACAATCCGGCGGCTCCCGCCATGGCGGACCTGCCGGAAGACATGCGGGCATATATGAATTATATCTACACCTTTCTGACAGGCGATACCGTAGGTATTATACAGAAAGATAAGATCGATCCGGAAAGCCCGGAGACCATCGCATGGAATGAGGGGACTATCAGTCTGAGAGATTACCTTTACGCCGGGATCTCAGAAAGCTGGGTGGATACCACCCGGCTTGAGACACAGAGCCGATATTCCAACGCGGACGACAGTTTCCGGACGCTGAAGGAATACCTGTTAAAGCAGCTGGCAGAGGACGAAAACTTCACCAAGAGAATCTTCCGGTACCTGGTAAACCAGGATATCGTCACCGGAAAAGAGCTGTGCCTGGCGCTGTACTCCCAGGGTATCCTTCCCTACGACGAACAGGCGGTCGCCGCTCTCGCCGCAGGCGGATCGGACTATACCTTTGATTTTATGATCAGCAAGATCACCAATCTGGAGATCACTCCGTCCCAGCTTGCCCTGGATCCCTGTACCGCAGGATGCACCGTGACGGATGTCAATACCGGCAAGGTCCTTGCCATGGTCACATATCCAAGCTATGACAACAACCGGATGTCCGGGACTGTGGACGCGGTATATTTCAATCAGCTGAACAACGACCTGTCAAGACCTTTCTATAACAACGCGACCCAGGCCCTGAAGGCTCCCGGATCCACGTTTAAGCCCATCACCGCTATCGCGGCGCTGGAGGAGGGAGTGGTCTCGATTTATGAGAAGGTGGAGTGTACCGGACGGTATGACGAGGTCTCCAATCCTATCCGCTGCTGGATCTATCCCGGGCGCCACGGAGAGCTGAACATGGCGGAAGCCATTCAGAACTCCTGCAATTACTATTTTGACGAGATGGCCCACAGGCTTTCCACTGATGAGAACGGAGTTTATTCCACTGACACCGGACTTAAGATCATTCAGGAATACGCAACCATGTTCGGTCTTGACCACACCTCCGGCATCGAGATCGAGGAGAATTCGCCCAACCTTTCCAATGAGGACCCGGAGCGTTCCGCCATGGGACAGGGTACCCACGCTTACACCAATGTCCAGCTGGCCCGCTACGTATCGGCCCTGGCCAACCGGGGAACGGTGTTTGAACTGAGCCTGATCGATCATATCACCAGGGCGGACGGCACGCAGGTCCGCGGCTACGAGCCCCGCATCTCCAACCATGTGGATGTGGCGGACTCCACCTGGGATACGGTTCAGACCGGTATGAGAAATGTGATCGCCCTGGGATCCATCAAGGACATTTTCCGCGACCTGCAGGTGAACATTGCAGGAAAGACCGGTACTGCCCAGGAGAACTCCCGAGGCAACCACGCGTTCTTTATCTCTTACGGCCCCTATGAACATCCTGAGATCAGCGTCACCGTAAATATTCCTTACGGCTACAGCTCATCTGAGGCGGCCGCCGTGGCGAAGAACGTATATTCCCTCTATTACGGATATACCGATCTTGATTACATCATGAACACAGGCGCTCTTGACGCCACCAACATTGTGATTGGCGACTAACATTGAAGATTGAGGGGTGCAGAATGAAAAACAGTGTAGTAATCAAAAGCAACCGGTCCGGAATGACAGTGATTCTGGATCCTGAGGTACCGTATGAGCAGCTCCTTGCGGATGTGGCGGCCAAATTCGGCGAGACGGCCCGGTTTTGGGGCTCGGTTCAGATGACCCTGACTCTGGCGGGGAAACCCCTGACGCCGGAGCAGGAATTTCAGATGGTCAATGTCATCACGGAGAATTCCGAGATCGAGATCCTCTGTCTGCTGGATCAGGACCTGGAGCGGACGACACGATGCGAGAAGGCCCTGAACGACAAGCTGATGGAGCTTTCCGCCGCCACGGGACAGTTTTACCGGGGCAGCTTAAGCTCCGGAGAGACGCTGGAATCCGAGTACAGCATTGTTGTGATCGGCAATGTGGAGCAGGGAGCCAGAGTCATATCAAAGGGCAACGTGGTCGTGATTGGCGACCTGAAGGGAGCGGCGATCGCAGGCATCTCCGGCAATACGGACGCCTGTGTGGCGGCCCTGGATATGGCGCCGGAGCAGCTTAAGATAGCGGACTGCGAGGCGAAGTGTTCCGATAAGGGAAAACGTCTCGCCAAAGGCCCCGTGGTAGTTACCGTCGAAAACGGGGAGATTTGTGTCAAAAGTATGAAAAAAAGTTTTTTTCAAAGATAAAACACAAATAATACTGGAAATCTTACAAAAGATAGGGTAGAATACTTGTGTCAGGCATTTATTGCAGGAGGAATGAAATATGAGCGAAGTCATAGTTATTACCTCCGGAAAAGGCGGGGTGGGCAAAACCACAACCTCTGCCAACATTGGGACAGGCCTGGCGCTGCTGGGACGGCGCACGGTAATGATCGATACGGATATCGGTCTGCGCAATCTGGATGTGGTCATGGGACTTGAGAACCGGATTGTCTATAACCTGGTAGATGTGGTGGAGGGGAACTGCAGAATGAAGCAGGCCCTGATCAGAGACAAAAGATACCCGAACCTTTATTTACTCCCGTCGGCACAGACAAGAGATAAATCGGCAGTAAATCC
>CANQRW010000031.1 GCA_947626365.1 uncultured Lachnospiraceae bacterium | reverse complement strand
AAATCAGAGCCCTTTTCCGGCGCTGTCAGACGACAAAAATATGAGACTTGTCAGGGGAAGAAAAAAGTTTGTGAAATACAAATTTACCTCTTGACAAAAGTCACTTCATAACAGAAGGGAGTTTTTATGCTCTGTGATTTTCATATTCACACCGATTTTTCCGGCGACAGCGACACGCCTCCCGCGCGGCAGATTGAGCGGGCCATCGCCCTGGGCATGGGTCGTATCTGTGTCACTGACCACCATGATTATGACGTAAACTCCGACTGCGATTTCAATCTGGATTTTCCCGCATATTTACAGACCATGAGAGAGCTTCGGGAACAGTACCGGAATCAGATCCGTCTGGAGATCGGCGTGGAGCTGGGCCTCCAGGGCCATATCGCCGGATATCTGAATGAACTCGTGAATACCTGTGATCTTGATTTTATCATAGGCTCCTGCCATTTCATCGATGGACAGGACCCCTATCTGCCTTCTTTCTATGAAGGCCGTACCGAAAAAGAAGCCCTGGAACGTTTCTTCCAGGTATCCCTTGAGATGGTCCGAACGCTGGACTGTTTCGACTCCTGCGGCCACCTGGACTACATGGTGCGCTACTGCCCCTCAAAGGGCCGGGAATACTGCGCCGCGGACTATATGGATTATATCTCGCCGCTCCTTAAAACTCTGATTGAGAAGGGCAGGGCCCTGGAATGCAACACCGGCGGCTTCCGCTATGGGCTGGGCCAGCCCAATCCCTGCGAAGACATCCTGCGCCGGTACCGCGCGCTGGGCGGCGAACTTCTGACCGTCGGCTCCGACGCCCACACTCCTGATTATCTGGGATATGAATTTGACCGGACGGCAGAGCTTCTGAAGGAATGCGGGTTCCGCTATTACACCGTATATCACGGGCGCAGGCCGGAATTTCTCCCCCTTTAAGTTCCGTCTCCCGACTCGGGCCGCAGAACCCTTTTTCGCAGGAAATCGAAGGATATGGAAAGACATTCGCAAAGATACGTGAAGATATTTAGTGAAGATATCGTGAAGATATTTCGCCGGCAGCGTAAATTCCTGTTGCAAAAAATCACCTTATCGCTTATAATAGTGTCGTTGGAGATGTAGCTCAGCTGGGAGAGCATCTGCTTGACGTGTAGAGGGTCGCAGGTTCGAGTCCTGTCGTCTCCACTAGATAAGAGGTATACGAACATCCTGCGTTCGTATACCTCTTATTACGTCAGTATGCAAAAAGCAGCGGGATTTTTCTGATCCTGCGCATCATGACCCGCTTTTTCTGCCACGGCGTACCACCGCCGCCGCGTAGACCGCCGTGAGAATTCCGGCGACTGCGTAGCTGACCGGCCAGGACAGGCGGAACCCGATGGACGCGTTTAAAATAAAGCTGGATATGATAAACATATAGAACATGCCCGGAACCAGCGCCATGCCAAAGGGCTGCCGGTTCCCCATCATGTAAACCGTGATCATGGCGAAAGCGAACACAGCGATGGTCTGATTCGCCCAGGCGAAATACCGCCAGAGCACGTTGAATCCTCCCGCGTTCATCTTCGCGAACACCAGAACCGCCGCCACGATGGCGAAGATCACCAGGGAAACTCCCAGACGGTTTCTTTTCTTCGACTGGTCGATCTTCAGGGCGTCCGAAACGATCAGCCGGAGGGAGCGAAGAGCCGTATCGCCGGAGGTGATGGGGAGCACGATGATCCCTATGATCGCGATCACGCCGCCCACGCTGCCCAGAAGATTCCTGGCGATAATTCCCACTACGTTGGTAGTGCTTGTCTCTGCCGTAGCCAGTCCCAGCTTCATCACGCCCATGGTGGCGGCCGCCCATATCATGGCGATCAGGCCCTCGGCGATCATCATATTGTAGAAGGTCATGCGGCCCTCTTTCTCATGCCCCATGGTGCGGGAGATAAGAGTGGCCTGTGTGGAATGGAAACCGGACACGATCCCGCAGGCAACCGTCACGAAGAATACCGGTATAAAATGGAGCCCCTGGGGATGAACGCCCACAACTCCCGTCGTCCATATATTGTCAAGGGAATAGCCCTTTGCGAAAATGCCGACAAACACGCCGATGGCCGACAGGATCAGCAGCAGCCCGAAGACCGGATAGACCTTGCCGATGATCTTGTCAATGGGAAACAGGGTCGCGATCACGTAGTACACAAAGATCGCGCCGTACACCAGCCAGACCACAGAGTTGGCGATGCCGCTGTCCATCCCCAGGATCTGCGTAATGAACAGATCGCCGGGCGTATAGATGAACACCGTTCCCACAAGCAGCATCAGAAGACATACGAATACATTATAAACCGGATACGTACGGTTTCCCAGGTACTTCCGTATGAGAACCGGCATCTGCGCGCCGTCGCTGCGCACGGAGATCATGCCGCACATATAGTCATGGAAGGCACCGGCCAGGACACAGCCGATGGGTATGGTCAGAAAGGCGACAGGTCCGAACAGGATTCCCTGAATCGGTCCGAAAATAGGCCCTGTCCCGGCAATGTTCAAAAGCTGAATCAGGGAATTCTTCCACTTTTTCATCGGCACGAAATCCATGCCGTCGTTCATGCGCACTGCCGGCGTCTGCCGGTCGTCCGGCCCGAAAATCTTTTCGCACACCTTTCCATACAAAGCGCCTCCGACAAAAAGAATCGCAAGACCAATCAAAAATGTAATCATACAATGTCACTCCTCTCCAGGCTGTATTTTTATCATTCTCATATCGCATACCGCGCCCATTTAAATCCCGGGCGCTTTCTGCCCATAATTATTTATAGATTCCCTAAATCCGGCGCCGTCCTACACATCCGTAGGCATATTCAGCCGGATCCTTGCCGTAAACATTTCTTTTTCAGCGTTGAAGCGGAACCCGGCGCTGCCGCCGTACTTCTGGGCGGTGTGGGCTATGCTGCGAAGACCGTACCCGCCTCCTGTCCCTTCGCTCACAAACGCCTCCGCCGGGGAAAAACCATCTGAACTTTGAAAATAGCGGCTGAGACGCACCCCTTTGCAGGAATTGGATATTTCAATGGCAAGGGACCCCTGCACCGTGCCCACCTGTACATCGATCCATCGGTTTTCCGGACATTTTTTGCATGCGTTAATGGCATTTTCCATGGCGTTGCCAAACAGTACCGTCAAATCCGCGGGCTCTATGGCCGGCTCTCCGCACTCGGCGCGGACCACACAGCGGATATCTTCGTCCCTGGCAATGCCGATATAATACTGCAGCAGCCCGTTGACCGTCATATTCCTGCAATACACTTCATTGTCCCGCCTGACGGTCGTGTCGATCACCTCGGAAAGATACTCTTTCATCTCACTCAGCCGGCCTCGGTCAAGCATATCGTTCAGAGAATTGTAATGATGACGCAGGTCATGGCGCATCCGCCGGGTATTCTCCATATCGCCGACAATCTTCTCATATTGAAACTGCCGGATCTCCATGGCCTGCTGGCGTTCGCTGTCCAGCCTGCGCCGCACCGATTCCCGAAAGAGCAGCCAGTAAATCAATATCTGATTCAGCGTCAAAAACAGCATCGGCAGCAGAAAATACCAGAGATATCCCGCTTTTCCGATGATCGTTTCGCAGTAAATCGTCATGATAAAATACACCAGCGTGGAAAATATGGTGATGAAAAACTCCCGCTGCATATTCCGGGGCTCAATCTTTTGAATATATTCTTTCAGCGGCCGTATCACCGCTGCCAGCACCAATGGCATCAGCAGGGCAGTCGTGCCGGCATACAGCAGCAGAAAATCTCCGGTATATGGGTACGCCGTAGTGTCCGGAACGCCGGGATTCCAGACAGCATAGATTGCATTGACCAGCACAAACTCTGTCACCCCATAGAACACCACGATGAAAAATACCAGAAGCTTTTTCATCAGCGTTTCCCGCACCAGCCAGATGTAAGCCGCCAGTATAAGCAGTATGGCGGCAAACATAAACGGGTTAGATATAACGATATGCTTGGGATACATGCCCATGTCCCGCATACACAGCACAGCGGAGAACAATACCGCAAGAAGCACAGAAACAATCGTCATCCAGACAAATATCTGCCTGGGCCGAAAGCGGTAATCCTCCTGGGGAAACGGCAAAAAAATCATCAGGGCACAGGGAAAAAGCTGTACGAAAAATCCCAGAGCATTCTGCGCAAACGCCGCCATGATTTAACCTCCATCGAAATCTTTCCGCCGGGAAAGCCGGTCAAACACATAATTATCATAGGCCGCGCGGATCGCGGCGCGCTGCCGCACGGCAATGGGCAGCCGGTTCCCGTTCTGCAGAGTGCAGGTATCTGTTCCCATCTGCACAATATAGTCCATATTAACAACAATTCCACGGTTAATCTTTAGAAAACTTCCGTCCAGCTTTTGTTCCAGTTCCCGGAAAGACATCCAGACCTTCAGGCGCCTCCCGTCGGACAGGGAAATATTTACGGCATGATTGTCATTCTCCAGAAGGCAGATCTGATCCAGGAACACCGTATACCGGTCGGAACCCACCGTAAACGATACCCTCGCTTTCTGCCTTAAACGAAGGCCTGTCAGCCTCCGAAACGCTTCCACCACGCCTTCCGTCGTCACCGGTTTTACCAGATAATGCAGCGCCTGCAGAGAAAAGGCATCCACCGCATGCTCCACGCTGGTCGTGACAAACGCGATTCCTGTCTCCGGGGATATCTCCCGAAGCGCCTTTGCAATATCGATGCCGTTCTCTCCCGGCATGTAGATGTCCAGAAAAACAATATCAAAATAGGGCCGTCTTGCAGCCGCCTCAAGCAGAGATGCCCCATCCAGATATTTCTCCGCATTCCGCGTCGGATCCCACCCCCGCAGCGCCTCTTCAAATTGTTCCTGCTCTCTCGGGTCGTCATCGCAGATCGCGATCCGCATATAACATCCTCCTCTCCGGCAAGGCCTCTGCAGAACATTATTTTTATTATATCACGACTTTCTGCTTTTTCCGATACGCCGATACTGACATTTTTGTAATCAAATCTGATTTTTACGCAATCCGGATAAGCAAAAGCCTGACCGTAAATCCGTCTTATCAAACATCGGCAGTTCAATAAGCATCGGTCACCGTCAGGCATGGGAATTTGTGTCTGTATTGCTCCGTCATCATTCCGGAATAATTTGCCCTCAGTCTGCTGCTGCCAGCGCCGCCATGGTCTCGGCCACCGTCTCCCTCACAGCTTCTGTCTCCTCATCGGAGAAATATCCGCAGGCCGCCATCCGCCTTATAACCTGCAGCTGTCTTTTGGCTGCCAGATCCGGATTCTTCGTAGGAGCGTACACGGATGGGGCGTTGGGAATCCCGGCCAGAAGGGTGCTCTCATACTCGCTCATCTCCGCCGGTTCCTTGCCGAAATAACCTTCGCTGGCGGAAGCCACATCATAATATCCATCTCCGAAATAAATACTATTCACATACAATTCAAAAATCTCTTCCTTCGTGTAGGTTCTCTCCAGATCCATGGCCAGAAATGCCTCCGCGGCCTTTCGGGTCAGTTCCTTGTCCTGGCTGAAATACAGATTCTTAGCCAGCTGCTGAGTGATGGTGCTGCCTCCCTCCACGAAAGCGCCGGCCTTCAGATCGTTGATGACCGCCCTGCAGATGGCGATAGGATCCAGGCCAAAGTGGCTGAAAAACCGCTTATCTTCCACGGCCACCACAGCATCCACATAATCCTCCGGAAGCTCCTCGTACTCAGTATAACTCTCTCTGGACTGAATCTCCTCAGTCTTTTCCTGAAGGCTGGTCTCTTCTACCGCCTCCTGGTAGATGTGATATCCTTCGCCCGCCACGACAAATCCGGTGCAGAATACCGCTGCCGCCGCTGCCAGGATCATATTGCGGAATAATTTCAGAATCATAGCCGTCTTCCCTCCCATTTCTGCCTGCCTTCTCAGGCTGTTTTAGTCTCTTTCCATTTCTTTCATCTGAGACTATTCTAGCAGAAATTTTCCGGGAAGACTTTACCATTCCCTTATAGTTTCCAACGATTCCGTAACGATTAAAAACATTTTTTTAAGAAAATCTTACATCTCAGCGAACAAGGGCATAATCCTCCTCTGTCCGGATTCCGAAGACATCTGCCACCTCCTGGGTTACCTTGCTGTACACGAGCACATTTACGCCGTTATCCGTCTTCCGGTATTCCCTGCGGTCTACGGACACTGTATTCTGCCAGCTGCCGCTGTCTGCCTCCCAGGTCCTTTCCATAGATATGTCGTGATAGTCCATGCGGATATACTGACTGGATATTCCCTCGCCTGATATATAAAGCGGTCCCTTGGAATTGTCGATGCACCAGATTCCGCTGCCAATCTCCTGGGAGATCCCGAGAGCTGTCCACAGGTCTTCCAGGTTCTCGTCCGCTGTGGTGCAGGTGCCGTCAACAGTTACCACCAGAAGATAATCCGGATTTTTCAGTTGTTCCGTCATACGGCTCAGTTCCGCAGTTTCCTTCAGCAGCTGATTCCCGATCTGAGCGGAAATATATCGAGCATTTCCCTCCCATGAGGCATAATCCTCATCTCCCCGCCTGTCCGGAACTGAATAATGACTTACAATATAATCTCCCAGCGCCCTGGTCAGCTTCTGATTCCCCCGGTAATTCAGATGAAACACATCGGCCGCATCCTGAGAGAAATCCATCCCCAGCTGATCATACATCAGATTGTAATTGATAAAATCAACCCCATATTCCGCCGCCATGTCTGATACCGTGTTGAAAACCTCCTTCTCATGTTCCGTGATCCCCGCATAGGGCGCCACGAACATCAGCACAGGAATATCGTTCTCCTCCGCCAGTTCCATGAACCTTTGGAAATAATCCCTGGTTTTATCCAGAACATTCCATCGGCCGTCCGTGACAGTTGTATCCGGCCTGTCAAAAACCCGGGTATCCATATTGCAGCCGAATCCCTTCCAATCCTTATAGTAGACATCCCCCTTATCCCGGAAAAAATCTTCCCTGGACAGCTCCGCATAACGGGAATGGTACCAGACATATCCAAACAGAAATTCCTTCCACCGCTCCCGGGGAGCGCTGGTCTTGATTGCCTCTATCTTATCCCGCGACCATTTCATTCCAAACGTATTTTTGATAATGCGGGAATCATCGGCGTATTCATCTCCTTCGCTGAACATATACGTTTCCAGAACGATCAGCTTCGGTTTCTGGGTTTTCAGGGCTTCCTTCAGATAATAATAAGTATTCCACACAGGCTGCAGGGAGCCGCACAGGTCGTAGGCGGCGATACCATATTCCTCCCATAAAAGCCCTGTGTTGACATTTTCAAAGGCACGGCTGCTTCCCATCACCAACACATCCACCGTATTCTCTTTCTGCTGATAAAACTTCGCCATACTGTAGATTCCGTCTCCATGCTTGAACGCCAGCACCCGATTGGCACACCATAATACGCCGGACAACAGGAAGATGAAACACAGAATTCTCACAACTGATTTCTTCATGGCATCTCCTCCGGCTAAAACTGAAAATAGATAAACTGCTGGGCATCAACTGCCGGGCCATATTCCCCAAAGACAAAAATCGCCGTCACCAGGAGAATCACTGCCAGCCACTCAAACCACAGATTCTGTTCCATCAGAAATCCATCGATGGTCACCTTCTTCATATAGCGAATCAGATCTCCCAAAAGCAGACACAGAAGAGCAATCATCAGAATTCCGAACTCGCCTCTGTCCAGCCCCAGTTCATAGATTCCTCCGTTAAACAGAAGCCACGGCGTAGGCCGCAGAAGAATCCGTTTCAAAATCCGCAGGGCATCCATTACGGAATTGGCCCGGAAGAAAATCCACGCGAAATCAACCAGAACAAATGTAACCGCCATTTTCAGGAAAGTCCAGCTGAAACAATTCTGCCGGATCTTCATTTTCCTGCACAGGGCTTCCTTCCAGGGGGCCAGCACATCTGCCGCCACCTGATACATCCCGTGAATTCCTCCCCACAGGACAAAATTCCAGCTGGCGCCGTGCCACAGGCCGCTGACCAGAAACACCGCCATCTTGTTAAGCCGCTCTCTTCCGCGGCCTTTGCGGTTGCCTCCCAGCGGTATATACAGGTAATCCCGAAACCATGTGCTCAGGGAAATGTGCCACCTGGCCCAGAAATCACGGATGCTGACGGCAAAATAGGGCGTATTGAAATTCTCCATCAGCTGAAATCCCATGATTCTGGCCGCGCCGATCGCAATGGCGGAATAGCTGCCGAAATCACAGTAGATCTGAATGGCAAAGCAGACCGCCGCCAGGCACAGCTCCGTGCTTCCATATACCCTGAAATTGTCGAAAACCGTATTCACCAGAATGGCGGCGCGGTCGGCGATGACCATCTTCATAAAGAATCCCCAGACCATCAGAATCGCCCCGGAGGTTATCCGTTTCCCGTTCCACAGTTCCATCTCCGGAACCTTCCTTATCTGGGCCAGCAGATTTCCAGAACGCTCGATGGGACCTGCCACCAGCTGTGGAAAGAACGACACAAATAAAGCGTAACGGACCAGATTCCGTTCCGCTTTCACATCAGACCGGTACACATCTATGATATATCCAAGGGCCTGGAAGGTATAAAATGAGATTCCCACCGGCAGAAGCAGATCCAGCCGGCGTCCGCCTCCGGAAATACCCAGCATTTCCAGGATACGGTCTGCCGTCTCCAGCGCAAAATTGCCGTATTTAAACAACGCCAGAATCCCCAGGTTGCTGACCAGACATAAAACCAGTATCCCTTTTTTTCTGCTTTTCGACTGCAGGCCCCGGCACTTTTCCATAAGAATACCGCTGATATAGGTAATCAGGGTAGACGCGCCAATCAGCACCGCGTACCGGGGATTCCAGTTCATATAAAAATAATAGCTGGCCAGCAGAAGCCATATCTCCCGAAGCTTTCTCGGTATCACGAAATAAACCGCTAAAACCACAGGAAAAAATATCATAAAACTCAGAGAATTAAACTGCATATGTACCACCTTAACCGCTTTTGTCTCATTGCCGCGTCTGCTGCTGTCTCAAAAACGCGGCCGCTCTTTTGCCTGCGATGCGGGCCTGCACCATCGTCCGGACCAACGTGTTCCCGTAGCCCTGCCAGCTTCCGGCACTCTCAGCGGTCACTTCCCCCGCCGCGTACAGGCCCGGAATGATATTATTCTCCGTGTCCAGAACCTGGGCATATCCATCGACCTTCACGCCGCCCATCGTGTGGTGAACCGTAGGAACCCTCTTTGCCGCGTAATACGGAGGCGTCTTCAGTTCTTCCGCGGCGGCAGTCAGCCTTTCAGCGGAAAGGCCAATCTGGCCGGCCAGTTCTTCCAGCGTATCTGCCTTATAGACACGGCCCGCTTCCGCCAGCCCATTTATCGTCTCTCCGAAATCATTGGTCTCTTCCCCGGTGGGATAGGCGGAACCGTCCGTCAGTACAAACATGGCATCATCCGGCTGGCCAAACAGAGCCAGAACCCTGGTATCATTATCGGCGTTCTCATCCACAAAGCGTTCGCCCTTCTCATTGATAAAGACGTAACTGCCCGAATCAGGTACAATGCTGCCGGACAGACTGCCGCTCTCCGGATCCCCAATGGGAAGAAGCTGGATATCGGACATCTGGGAAAGCTGGGCGCCGATCTCCTCTGCCATGAGGATGCCGTCTCCGGTCGAGGCTGGGGTATTGGTAGAACCTATATTATCTCCTACCGACGGCCATTTTTTGCCAATGGAATTGTACGCCGTGCGCATAGCCACGTTGCAGGCAAAACCGCCTGTAGCCAGAACCACGCCGTTGTAGGCTTTCACCAGCACTTTGGAACCGTCCTGGCTCTCGCACTCTACGCCTGTCACATATCCTTCTTCTACAATAAAATGTTTTGCTGCTGTGTTGTACCGCACTGTAACGCCGCTGCTCCCGTCATCATCCGCGTGGAGGGCCGCAGAAACTTCTTCTGTCACGGCATCTTGCGCCAGCGCCGTATTGCCGCCTACAGCATCCGTCTTCTCTATCACAAGAACCGCTTTTCCGCTCTGGGCAGCCGTAACCGCCGCCACCATTCCGGCGCCTCCGGCGCCTACGACCACCACATCTGCTTCCAGCTCCTCGGCAGGAATCTCTTCCTCGGCGGACTCTGATTCCGCGGTCTCTTCGTCTGCGGATACCGCCTCATCGGCTCCTGAGACCGTCTCCCCATCTTCTTTGCTTTTCGCAGCGATGTCATCAGAGGCGGATTCTGCCGTCTCCGCATCTTCTCCGGCTGCCGCAGCCCCGCTGCCCACCGCAGTCTCTCCGGCTTCCGCAGTCTCACTGCTCACCGCAGTCTCTCCGTCTGCCGCAGCCTCGCTGCCCGCCGCACTCTCTCCGTCCGCCGCAGCCTCGCTGCTCACCGCATTCTCTCCGGTTTCCACGGTCTCACTGCTCACCGCGTTCTCTCCGTCCGCCGCAGCCTCGCTGCTCACCACAGTTTCCTGGATATCGCGGGAAGTTCCCCCGCAGCCTGTCAAAAAACCGGCAGCCAGGATCAGGCTTATCA
This sequence comes from uncultured Lachnospiraceae bacterium, assembly GCA_947626365.1. GTDB lineage: Bacteria > Bacillota > Clostridia > Lachnospirales > Lachnospiraceae > UBA3402. The sequence goes on along the minus strand of CANQRW010000031.1, from coordinate 26,644 downwards.
TGGCTGCCGTAAAACGTCCGTTACGCCTCATATTATATGGTAACTCCTTAAGTCTCTCAGAACTTAATTGGCCAGCATCATCCGGTCATTGGCGAACTCTCCGCCGCTGACCTCTCCAAACTTCTGAAGAAGGTCGGACACCTTCAGTTTCTTCTTCTCCTCACCGGCCACATTGTAGATGATCCGGCCTTCGTGCATCATAATCAAGCGGTTTCCCATGGCAATGGCATCTTTCATATTATGGGTCACCATAAGAGCCGTCAGCTTCTGCTCATCCACAAACTCCTGGGTCAGCTCCAGAACCTTTCTGGCCGTCTTGGGATCCAGAGCCGCCGTGTGCTCATCCAGAAGCAGCAGCTTGGGCCGCTCCAGGGTAGCCATCAGAAGGGTCAGGGCCTGCCTCTGCCCGCCGGACAGAAGTCCCACCTTGGAAGTCAGTCTGGTCTCCAGGCCAAGTCCCAGTTTGGACAGCATCTCACGGTACAGCTTCCGCTCCTCATTGCGGATGCCGGGCTTTAAGGTTCTGCGGCCGCCCCTTCTCAGGGCCAGGGCAAGATTCTCCTCGATGCCCATGGCAGCCGCCGTGCCGTTCATGGGATCCTGGAACACCCGCCCCAGAAAAGCAGCTCTCTTATATTCCGGAAGCTTCGTCACATCGGTGCCGTCGATGATGATCTGTCCCTCGTCCACCGGCCACACACCGGCGATGGCGTTGAGCATGGTGGATTTTCCGGCGCCGTTGCCGCCGATCACGGTACAGAAATCGCCATCCTCCAAAGTAAGGCTTAAATTGTTCAAAGCCTGTTTCTCATTGACCGTACCTACATTGAAAGTCTTGGAAATACCTTTGATCTCTAACATCAGTTATTTCCTCCTTTCTTTACAGGCTTGGTAAAATATTTGCTCTTCCAGTAGGGAATCGCCAGGAAGACAGCCACAACCACCGCCGACAGAATCTTCAGAAGATCCGTATCGATCCCTCGCCAGATTACCACCTGATATACCAGATAATATACGATGGAGCCCAATCCTACGCTGAGCAGCAGCAGCGCGAAGTTGTGGAAAATCTTTCCGAACAGAGCCTCGCCGATAATCACTGCGGCCAGGCCGATAACGATGGCTCCGCGGCCCATATTGATGTCCGCAAACCCCTGGTACTGGGAAAGCAGGGCGCCGGAGAAAGCCACCAGGCCGTTAGAGATCATCAGGCCCAGCACCCGGCAGAAATCAGTGTTGATGCCCTGTGCCCTGGCCATCCGGTCATTACAGCCCGTAGCCCGCAGGGAACATCCCAGCTCCGTGCCGAAGAACCAGTACAGCAGAACGATCAGAATTATAACAATGACCGCTACAATCAATATGGTATTTTTATAGACAGGGACATTGCGGATAAAACGCAGGGACACCAGCAGATCAAACTTGTCCACATTGATGGCCTGGTTTGCCTTTCCCATGATTTTCAGATTTACGGAATACAGTCCAAGCTGCGTCAGGATTCCGGAAAGGATTGCCGGAATACCCATGAAAGTGTGAAGAATGCCGGTAACCATGCCGGCCAGCATACCGGCCAGGAGAGCCCCCAGCATAGCCACCTGTACACTGTGGCCGGAAAGCATCAGCATGATGCAGACAGCGCCTCCGGTTCCCAGAGAACCGTCTACTGTCAGATCGGCGATGTCCAGAACCCGGTATGTGATATAAACCCCGATTGCCATGATCCCCCAGATCAGCCCCTGGGCCACAGCCCCGGGCAGGGCGTTAAACAGCTTTGTCAGTTCCCCAATGGTAAACATATTCAGCATATTGGTTTCCCCTTTTTGAAAATCCCTCTGTAAAAATCACAGCGGGCGGAACGCTCCGACCCGCTGTGGTCTATTTTGAAATTCCGGGCTTTCGCCCTGTCTCATTATTCCTCGATGGCTACATAATCATCGGGAATGGTAACGCCCAGCTCATCACAGATAGTCTTGTTGTACTTCTTGGTGAACTGAGGAGCATACTCGATAGGCATCTCAGAGATATCGGACTCGCCGGTCAGAATCTTCACCGCCATGTTGCCGGTGCCTACGCCCAGGTCATAGTAGCTGATGGACAGAGTCGCCACGCCGCAGCCTGCGCAGATTCCTTCCTCGCCGGCGATAACCGGAACCTTAGCCGGACGGCAGATATTGTCCAGAATCTCCGTGTTGGAAGCCACAGTGTTGTCGGTGGGAACGTAGATCACGTCACAGTCAGCGGCAGCATTGGTAGCGATGGTAGCCAGGTCGTTGGAATCGGAGAAAGCATAGAACTCGCAGGTGTAGCCCAGTTCTTCCAGAGCTTCCTTCACCACATCTACCTGGTACTGAGAGTTCGCCTCAGCTGAGCAGTACAGAAGGCCGACCTTTTCGGCATCCGGGAACAGCTCGTGAAGCATGGCAGCCTGCTCATCCAGGGGAGCCAGGTCGGAAGTACCGGAGATGTTGCCGCCTACGGTGCCGGAGAAATTCTCAATTCCAAGGGCTACGCCGTACTCGGTAACGGAGGTGCCCAGAATCGGAATCTCATTGGTGCCGGCCTGCGCCGCCTGAAGGGCCGGCGTAGCGTTGGCCAGAATCAGATCCACATTGTTGGATACAAAGCTGTTGATGATAGTAGAGCAGGTATTAGAATCGCCCTGAGCGTTCTGCTCATCAAAGGTAACGGCGTCGCCAAGAGCCTCGGTGATGGCATCCTTAAAGCCCTGAGTAGCGGCATCCAGAGCGTCATGCTGTACCAGCTGGCAGATTCCTACGGTGTAGGTCTGTCCGTCGGCAGCAGCCTCTGCCTCGGTCTCTTCTGTCTCGGTCTCAGTCTCTTCCGCCTCAGTCTCTGCGGCCTCGGTTACGGCTTCCGTAGCAGCCTCAGTCGCAGCCGCCGTAGTCTCCTGCGCGCTTCCGCCGGAACATGCAGCCAGAGACAATACCATGGTTCCTGCCAGAACCATGGACAGTAACTTGCTTGATTTTCTCATAATCTCATCCTCTTTTCTTTGTTTCATTTCTTCATCTCATGACTCGCGGCTTTGTTTACAAAACCACTTGCATATCATACTACATTTTTTCGTTATAGTCAATGTTTTAAAGCGATAATTTTTTTAGAAATTCAACGCATTGAAGCATAAAATCATTAAAGTAACTGTGCCATCCTCCGCGATGCCGCAGCCTTCTCCGGCATCCGTTATTTCAATATCTCTTTGTAGACCCGAAGCACATTTTTATAGAACGCCGCTTCAATCTCCGACGGGGCGAATCCCTGTTTTTTCATCTCCTCCGCCAGCATCTGCATGCCTGCCGCGGAGCCCATCTCCAATGTACCTTCAATGCCGTCGAAATCGGAGCCCAGGCCAACGCAGCCGATACCTCCTACCTTTTTCATATGCTTCATATGGCGGACCATATCGGAGACCCGGCTCATTTTCCGCTCGCCTTCCTTCCACTCTCCCGGCTCCCGCAGAAAATCGATGCAGTAATTGATTCCGGCCACGCCGCCTCGCTCCGCCAGGGCCTTCAGCATCTCATCCGTCAGATCTCTGGGACAGCTTGGCACCAGGGCGCGGCAATTAGAATGGCTGGCAACAAAAGGCCGTTTTGTATACTTCACCACATCCCAGAAGCCGGCGTCGCCCAGATGAGACACATCCACAATCATGCCCAGGCGCTCCATCTCCCGGACAAATTCAATTCCGGTCTCTGTCAGGCCATGCTCCGTATCCGGCTCTCCCATGGTGGAGCGGATCTTCAGTTTCATATTGTTGGGCCAGGCCAGTTCATTGGGAAAATTCCAGGTCAGGGTCATCATCCGCACGCCCAGCCGGTAGAAATCCCGCAGATAGGCCAGATTGCCCTGGCAGGCACCGCCCTCCTCCAGCGTCAGAAGGGCCGACATCTTTCCCTCCGCCCAGTTTTTCTCGATATCCGCCCAGGACTTCACCGCACCGATCACATCGCTGTTGGCCTCTATCTCCTGATAGAAGGTGTCGATGGTCTCCATGGCATATTCAAAGGGCTTTTTTTCCCGCCCCAGATGAACAAACACCGCAAAGTTCTGCAGGCCGTAATCTCCTGTCTGCATTTTCTCCAGATCCATGTGGAGACGGCTCTTCCGCAGGCAGATCTCCTCTCCCTCTCTTCTCCTGTCATGAATCTCGCCCATGGTATCACAGTGCATATCAACGACTTTCATACGAATAACTCCCTCTTCCCTTTTCTTTTACAATATACGAAAGGAGCGGCCCCGCAAGACGCCCCTTTGCAGCTTCTTATTCTATCACTATCCGCCTTTCAAGGCAAGAAAAACTTATTCTCCCCGCAGGAACACGCCGCAGGGGCGTAAAACTTATTTGCTCCGCAGGGCCTCAAACTTACTCGCTTCGCAGGGCGTCGATGGGATTCAGACCGGCGGCCCGTCTGGCCGGGGCATATCCGAAGAACAGTCCGATGGCGACGGATACACTGAAGGAGATCAGGATGGCTCCCGGCGTCGGCTTCGCATCCAGTCCGGCCAGGGCGCCCACGGCCTCCGTAGCCACGCTTCCCAGGAGGATTCCCAGGATGCCGCCCAGAGCGCTCTGAACCGCCGCCTCGATGACGAACTGCTGCAGGATCACGCTTTTCTTGGCTCCCAGGGCCTTCCGGATGCCGATCTCCCTGGTCCGTTCCGTCACCGACACCAGCATGATGTTCATGACGCCTACGCCGGCTACCAGAAGCGAGATTCCGGCGATTCCGCCCAGGCCGGCGGACACCATGGTGATCATGGAATTCAGAGAATCCAGCATCTCGCTCATGGCAGTCACCCGGTACAGGTCGTCGTTTTTAAATATTTCATACAGGAAATTCTCAATCAGCTCCGTGGCGTCGCCGGCCGATGAAAGATCCATGATCGTAAATGTATAGCTGCCGATATTGGCGTTTCTGGCCATTTTCACGGCACAGCTATAAGGCATCCAGACGAAATCGTCGGTTCCTCCGTCCTCCAGTTCCTCCTCGTCCTGCCGTTTCACCACGCCTACGATCCGGAAGGCGTAGCCGCCGATCTTCAGCGTCTCATCCACAGCCTTTTCCGGACTTCCGTACAGCTCATGGGCCACATAATATCCGATGACGCAGACCTTCTGGCGGGATACGATATCGGAATACTGGATATTCCGCCCCTGTTCCAGCTCATAGGCCTTGATATCCAGATACTCCTCGCTGACTCCCGCCACACTGGTGGCCGACATGGTATCGCTGCCATGCTTTACCGTGGTCCCCACCTGCACCATAGGCGTCATATTGTCGAACATATCCGTGTGCTCCTCATAAAACTCATACATCTGATCCACAGAGACCGATCGGGAAGAGATGTTAGTCACATTCACATTGATCTGGTTCGTGCCCAGACTGGCAAAGCTTTCCGTCATATAAGACATGTAAGAATTGACCAGGCTCACCAGTATGATTACGGAAGCCACGCCGATAATAATGCCCAGCATGGTCAGAAAAGACCTCATTTTGTTGCTTTGTATGCTTTTCAGGGCCAGTTTAAAGGATTGCAGCATAGTCTTTCACATCTCCGTCAAAATTGATTTTTCCGTCATGGATCCGCACCACCCTCCGGGCTTCCAGGGCAATGGAATTGTCGTGGGTGATAATGATGATCGTGTTGCCCTCGTCGTTCAGCTTCTTGAAAAAATCCAGCACCTCCCGGCTGGTCCTGGAATCCAGGGCCCCTGTAGGCTCATCGGCCAGGATCAGGGAAGGATTGCCTGCCAGCGCCCTGGCAATGGACACCCTTTGCTGCTGGCCGCCGGACAGCTGATTGGGCAGATTCTTCCATTTCTCCGCAAGGCCCACCCGTTCCAGAGACTGCATGGCTCTCTCCCGCCGCTCCGCCGTGCCCACTCCGGCGTAGAGAAGGGGCAGCTCCACATTCTCCAGCAGATTCAGCTTCGGCAGCAGATTATACTGCTGAAACACGAAACCGATCATCTTGTTGCGGATTTCCGCCAGCTGATTGTCGCTCATCTCTCCCACATCTTCGCCGCCCAGGATATACTCTCCGTCCGTGGCCACGTCCAGGGCTCCGATAATGTTCATCAAAGTGGACTTTCCGCTGCCGGACTTGCCTACGATCGCCACAAATTCACCCCTATCAATGGTCAGGCTGATATCATCGTTGGCCCGGACTTCCTCATCGCCCATCATATAGATCTTGTAAATATGACTCAGTTGAATCAAGGGTTCCGCCATGAATCTATTCTCCCGCAATTTGAAAGATTTTCCGGCGGCTGCCTCATGCAGCCTGCCGATTCCCGGTATTCCGTCTGCCGCCGTTCACAGCCGGCCGTCTACGGCCTTCCGCCGCCCATATTTCCCCGGTTGCCGCCGCCGGACGGAGCTCCCCCGCCCGGGCCTCCCATACCGCCTCTGTCGGGACCTCCCATGCCGCCGGGCATCATAAAGCCGTTGTTCGATACAGAGGATTCCGCCACATACACCTCGTCGCCCTCCTCCAGACCGCTTACAATCTCCACATAATCGTCATTCATCAGTCCGGTCTCCACGGAAACCGCCCGGAATCCTGCCGGAACCCCGTCCGTACTTTCCGTGACGGACGGATCCTTTACATAGACCCGGTTGCCTCTCATAAGGGCGTCCACCGGAACCGCCAGGACATTTTCCGCTTCATCCAGAATGATGCTGCCGTCCACATTCATTCCCGGCAGAAGGCTGCCCGCATCTTCCAGCGTCACCGTAACCGGATAATTGGTCACACCATTGGAGTAGGAGCTGGCCAGGCTGATATTGGTCACCGTGCCCGTAAATGTCTCTCCCTCAAAGGCATCCGCCTGAACCTCCACCTTCTGTCCCACCTGTACCTTCTGAACATCCAGTTCATCTACAGACATCTCAAAGGTCAGTCCCGACAGATCATAAATGGTGGCCATCACCGTGCTGTTATTGCCTCCGGTGGTCACTTTATCCCCCACCTTGGTGGTCTTGGTGATCACCTGTCCGGAAATCGGGGCAGTAATGGTATAGTCCGCATAGGAATCCTGGGTCGTAGTCAGCCGGTTCTGGGCAGACTCCAGATTTTCCTCAGCGCTGTCCACGGCGTTTTTATAGGTCCGCAGCACATCCTGAGCGCTTTTGTCCGTCATCCGGAACAGGGCGCTTCCTTCCGTAATGTAATCCCCCTCGTGAAACAGAAGGGCCTCGATCTCGATATTGGTGTTGGACGACAGATTGGCCATCATGGTCATATCCTGAATCGGCTCAAAGGTTCCCTCCTGGGCGCAGAGCCATTCCCCAATCTGCGCTGTGGCAGAATGTTCTGTCGTCAGTCCTCCCGGATTGGCGACCTGCATAGTCACATAGCGGACAATCCGGCCGCCGGTCAGGGTCTCATCCATGTTGCTTACTGCCGTCACTACTCCTCCCAGCTGTTCGCCGGTCTCGCTGAGGGTAATCAGCCCTTCATTTCCCACGCCGATCATGACCGCCTCCGTACTCAGGAACGGCACCTTCAGCTTCATGGTGGTGTCATCATAGATATCCGCCAGGGCTGTGCCGTTGCTGATCCGGTCCCCTTCCTTCACCCGAAGAGATTTTATGTATCCGGTCTCCGTGGCCTTGTATGTGTTTCCGCTGTAATCAGCCAACACTTCGTTATAATCTTCCACCGCCTGGTCATAAGAGGACTGAGCTCTGGTCAGGGAACCTTCCGCAGTCTTAAGATCCGTATCCAGATTGGAGGAATCGATCCGGTAAAGGACCTGCCCTTCTGCCACCTGATCCCCTTCCTCGAAATCAGCCCCCACCACCTCTCCGGAAGCCAGGGATGTGATATTGTAAGTGTTTTTAGGCGCCAATGTTCCCGCGGAAGACAATTCCGAGGTAATGCTCATCCGCTGCACCACGGCGGTCCTCTGTCCTTCCCCGGACGCCGCGGCCCGCCTGCTGCCCCCGGCCGCGCCTCTTCTGGTCAGAAATACCCAGGCCAAAATCGCCAGCAGAAGCAGCGCCCCAAGAATCAGAATGATCCGAATCCGCTTCTGCCTGTCCGTCAGACGGCCTGTTCTTTTCTTCTTACCTTTCTTTTCCTTCCCGGTCTGTGTAAGCCCGGCTCCGTTCCCCTTAACCGGAAGATGCTCCGCCTCCAGCGCCGGTACGGCGTCCAACCCGGCTCCCTCCTGCCGTTTTTCCTCTGGTCCCTGCAAATTCTTCTCTGCTTCAGACATACCGCACCTGCCTCATCAATATTTTACATAATCTATTACTGTGTAGGACATGTTTCCCTCGGAACCGCCGGTAGCTTCACAGAGCAGAATCACGTCATCTCCCACCTTGACATCTCCGTAAATGGAAAATCCAAACTGCACATCCGAGCTGCCCAGCTTAAACTGAACATCGTCTCCGTCCTCCAGCATCACCACGCTGGGCGTCATCACATCACTGGAATTGTAGAAAATACCGCTGACGGTTCCTTTGACTGCAACCTGCCCTACAGTGCCTTCCGACCAGTTATCCGCGGAGCTGTACGCCCACACCGTCTTGCTCGTTGTATTGTAATAGATGACCAGGAATCCCTCGCTCTGCTTCTCCTGCTTCACTCTCTCGAAGGAGGAGTATTCTCCGTTCAGGTAGAAAGTGGCCTCGCTTGCCTTAAACGGCAGGTAATCATCGATGCTTTCGCTTTTCCTCACTACCTTCGGTCCCTTCAGCTCATTGTCCGCGATAGTCAGGGGATTGACCTCTCCGTCAGACGACAGCTCATATCCCAGAGTCGTACAGTAAGCAGGGCCGTTCTTCGTCTCCGTCCGAAGCAGATTGTAAAACAGATTGACACAGTCCTCCTGTGTCAGAATCTCCGCGGCCTGTTTGTTGATATTCTCATTCAGCTCCAGTTTCTGGAACTGGGCCCACCTTCCTCCAATCTGATTGCCGCTGAAATCTTCATTGGTATATCCTAACAGAGCCAGTATGCCCCGGGCCGCCTCCTGAAGGGTGATCTGCTGATCCGGTCGGAAAGCTCCGCCCAGATATCCGGTCATCCAGCCGTTTTCCGCTGCCACCCGGATGGCCGAGGCGTACTCGCTTCCCGCTGCCACATCGGCGAACACGGCCGTACCGCTGGCTCCGGTTCCCACAATCTTGTAGGCCGTGGCATTCACCAGCATCTGAGCGAAATTTCCCCTGGTCACGTATTCTCCGGTAGTGCCGTATCCGGTAATTCCTGCCAGTTGGACTACCTTCTTCCTCAACTCATAATTGTCGGCAGCCTGCGCCGTCATCGGCACCGATGTCACAGCTGTGGCCGCCATGACCACAGCCGCGGCCGCCTGTACTCCGTATCTGTTCATATATCTGCTTCCTCCGGATTGTTATGATTTCCGTTTACTTTATCAGTTAAATGTGTTTTTTCTGTGTTCATTCTGTGTTTCTTTCAGGAAAAACTTTTTTCTTTTCTTTCCTTACGTTCCTCTGGCAGGGCCGCGCCATTGGACAAACCGCACGCAAAAAGGCCAGGATGTACGCACGAAATCACGCATCCATCCCGGCCCTGCCGCTCTGTCCTGCCTGTTTTAATTTGTCTCACATTCCATATCCCGATAGTTCCGGTAAGAACCATCACCATTTTTTACGTCAGAGTGATCTCCGCGCTTTGCCAGTCCTCTTTCCCCAGAAGCTCACGGCTTCTCTCGTCCGGCTGGGAACCTCCCGCGTACACCGTATACCGGCCGTCCAAAATCCTGCGGCTTCCATCTTCCATAACCGTCTCAAAAGCTGTGTCGGGCAGTTCAAATGGTACCGTCACAGCTTCGCCAGACTTTACCGGCACCCTTTTAAACCACACAAGGCTGCGGATTGGCTGGTTATCCGGGTCAAAGACCGTCATATATCGTTCATTTCTTCCATTGGAAAGCTTCTCCGCAGGCTGCTTGTCCAGATAAACCTGCACTACAGCCGCACCGTCCCGATCGCTTTGGTTAGTCACCCGGATACTGCCCCGAAGCACCATGACTGAAGCATCCGCCTCCGGCCCGCGATTCTCTGATCCTTTCGCCGCAGTCTCAGGCCGGTCCGGACACGCCTCCGTCTTCAGCTCGTCAAACCGGAAGCTGCTGTAGCTGAGGCCATAGCCGAAGGGGTACAGAGGCTTCTCCTTCAAATACCGGTAGGTCCGTCCCTTCATGCTGTAATCCTGGAAGTCCGGCAGGGTGCCGTCATAGTAGAAGGTTACTGGAAGCTTTCCTGAGGGATTGACCTGGCCGAAAAGGATTTCCGCCATGGCCTGGCCGCCCCGGGCGCCGCTGTACCAGCACTGAAGAATGGCGCCGCAGTGTTCCTGAGCATAGCTTAAATCAATGGCGCTGCCTGCGTTGAGCACCAGGACCACCGGCTTTCCGACGGCGCAAACCGCCTCCAGAAGATTTCTCTGGCACTGGGGCAGAAGAAGATTGGGCTTGTCCCCGGAATCGAAGGTATTGCTTCTGTCCATCTGCTCGCCTTCCAGCGTCGCGTCAAGTCCCAGGCACAGGACGACCACATCACTGTGTTCCGCCACAGTCACGGCCTCGCTGAGCCGGTCGTCCGCCTCCGCCTGTCCTTCCACACGCCAGTTCCACAGATGGCTCCCCTCGGAATACAGGATCCGGATATCCTCTCCGGCAATCCGCCGGATCCCCTCCAGATTGGTCACATACTCCGAAGCCGTCCCGCAGTAATTGCCTTCCAGGACAGTCCTGCGGTCTGCCGTGGGACCGATCACTCCCACGGTTTTCAGTTTTTCTTTATCAAGCGGCAGGATGCCGCTGTTCTTCAAAAGGACCGCCGACCGGCGGGCAGCCTCCAGGGACAGCCGGTTGTGCTCCGCGGAGTCATTTTCCTCATAAGGAATCCGGTCATACTCGCAGTCATCCGCAAAGAGCCCCAGCTTCATACGGGTGGTAAACAGCCGCACGGCCGCCTGGCGGATCTCTTCCTTTGTGATCAGTCCCGCCTCATAGGCCTTCAATATGTAAAGATACGTATTTCCGCAGTTTAAGTCACAGCCGTTTTTCAGCGCCAGCGCCGCCGATTCCGTGGCGGTAGCCGTCACCATATGATGCTCGTGGAAGTCCCGGATGGCCCAGCAGTCGGATACCACATGGCCCTGGAATCCCCATTTTCCCCTCAGGATCTTCTTAAGCAGGGTTTCGCTGCCGCAGCAGGGCTCTCCGTTGGTGCGGTTGTAAGCGCCCATGACCGCCTCCACCCCTGCCTCGCAGACCGCCGCCTTAAAAGCCGGCAGATAAGTCTCCTCCATATCCTTGGCCGAGGCCGCGGCGTCAAAGCTGTGCCGCTCCTTCTCCGGACCGGAATGGACTGCGAAATGCTTGGCGCAGGCGGCCGCCTTCATATATCCGCCGCCTTCCGGCTGATCCGTCTTCCAGCCATCCCCCTGCAGCCCCTCGATGAAGGCTACGCCCAGGCGGGATGTCAGATACGGGTCCTCACCGTAGGTCTCATGGCCTCTGCCCCATCTGGGATCCCGAAAAATATTCACATTAGGAGACCAGAAGGTCAGTCCCTTGTAGATTCCCACATCGCCATGGGCCGACTGCGCGTTGTACTTGGCTCTTCCCTCGGTGGCGATCACATCGGCAATCTCTCCCAGCAGGTCTGCGTCAAACATAGCCGCCATACCGATTGCCTGGGGAAACACCGTGGCCGTTCCGGCCCTCGCCACCCCGTGAAGGGCCTCGTTCCACCAGTTATAACCGGGAATCCCCAGCCGTGGAATGGCCGGAGCGTCATATTTCAGCTGGGAGGCCATCTCCTCCACCGTCATCTGATCTACAAGTTCTTCCGCCTGCTTTCTGAAATCTCTCATACCATCTGTCCCTTTCCCCGGATTGGAATCCTGATAATCTCTGCGCCCTGTTCCGGTATCATCATTCCCTCATTATAAACCGGATCACACGCAAATTCAACCGTGAATGATAATGCTGATTCTTTTATACACCAGCGTCGTGATCAGCGACACAATCGCTCCCTTGATCAGATTAAAGGGTGCCACTGCCAGAAACACAAAGGTCCATACGTTGGAGATCGCCGGATTGATGGCCGCGCCGGCCTCGATAATGGATTCCAGCGGCATAAAGTTGGAGTAGAAAGGCAGCATGACCAAAGCGTTCAGCACCGCTCCCACAAGGGCCATACAGACAGTTCCTACTACCATTCCAACAATGGCTCCCTTCTTGGTCCGGTTAAAATGGTAGATCACAGCGGCCGGAAGTACCAGGGCGCAGCCGATGCACACGTTGGCAAACTCGCCTACAAAACCAGTAGAGGTAGGCTTCAGCACAAGCTTCACCAGAATCTTCACCAGCTCGATGATAACGCCGGCCGCCGGACCCATGGAAAACGCTCCCACCAGCACCGGAATCTCGCTCAGATCCAGCCCATAGAAGGACGGCGCTATAAAAGGCAGCGGAAATTCAAACAGCATAAGTACTGCTCCCAGCGCGCCGAACATCCCCATCAAAACCACATGTTTCACCGATAACAGCTTTTTCTCCTGCATTTTACAAATCCTCCTTGAATTTTTTTGCCGGTGCGTCTGCAGTCCGCCGCCGGCAGAATTTCTAAGTTCATCTTCAAGAGGAGCTGCGGCAAGCATAAAATTAAGCCCCGGGTGTTCACCCGAGGCTCTCATTTACGCACTGTCTGATATGCAACCGCACATCACTCGCAGTTTCTTCTCTCATCCAGACTATACTGTCGGTTTTGGAATCTCACCAAATCGGCCGCCGAAACGGTTCGCGGACTGTACCGCCGGTGGGGAATTGCGCCCCGCCCCGAAGAACTTATTTACAATGCCTAGTATAGCGCATTCCATAGGGTTATGCAAGAAGTTTTTCAGTTTCCGGACCCCTTCTTTGTCTCTTTATTGCTTAAATATACATCCATCTGCCGATATGGAATCTCGATTCCGGCCTCATCATAAGCCAGCTTCAGCTGCTCTGTGATCGCCCATCTGGCAGTCCAGTATTTATCCTGATCGATCCAGCCCCTGGCTTTCAAGACCACGCCGTCCTCCCCGAGATCGCTGACAAACAAAAGCAGTTCTTCGTCGTGATAGATATCCGGGCATTCGTCAAACAGCCTCTTAAGGATGTCTTTGGCACGCCGCAGATCTGACTCATAGCTGATGGTGACCGCAATCTCCAGACGCCTTCTGGCTTCTGCCGTGACATTGATAATCTCCGCGTTGGCAAGCTTGCCGTTAGGCAGGATCACCTGCCGGTTGTCTACCGTTCTCAGGGTAGTGTAGAACAGTCCCGTAGCCGCCACAGTTCCTTCCATGGAATCGCAGACAATGTAATCTCCCGCATGGAAGGGCTTTAGCGTCATAATGATGATGCCGCCTGCAAAATTCCCCAGAAAATCCTGCAGGGACAGGCTGATTGCCAGGCCGGCAGAACCCAGAATGGCAACGATCGACGCGGAACTGACTCCCAGCCGCTCCAGCGCCACAAACGCCGACACGCCGCAGGTTAAAACATAAATCACAGATGACAAAAAGGACTGAAGGGACTCGTCCATATGCATGCGCCCCAGCGCGTCCCTGAGCATCTTCCGAAGCAGCCTGGCTACCTGCACGCCGATAAACATGATAATAATGGCATTCACCAGGTTGAACGCAATGGATTTCATCGCCGGCACAGCGCTTTCCGCCGCATTGTGAGCCGTCTTGCTGACTACCTCGGCAACAGAAGAATGGGTTCTGGAAATGGTGTCCGTATCTGCCGGCGTAGCCGTGACATAAGCAGTCTCCGGCTCTGCCTGAAAGACTGCGACAGTCTCCCCGTTATCGCTGATAACGGCATCCAAAGTCTCCTCCGCGGTCCCTTCCGACGGTCCCTCTTCCTGGCCGTCTTCCCCGGCTTCTTCATGAGTTCCCTCGGAAGGATCATCTCCGGTCATCTCTCCGCCCGCTCCGCTCTGCTCACCGGCAGCCGCATCCTGATCTCCGCCTGCTTCTGTATTCTCTCCGTCCGTTGCTTCCGTGCGTTCTCCATCTGCCGCCCCGGCTTCTCCCGCTTGCCCTGCACCTGCTGCTTCCGCTGTTTCCGTGTGCCCTGCTGCTTCGGCTGCTTCTGTGTGCCCTGCGCCTGCTGCTTCGGCTGCCTCCGTGTGTTCTCCACCTGCAGTTCCGGCTGCTTCCGTGCGCCCTCCGCCTGCCTGGGTATCCTGCCCCGCATTCTGAAGTTCTCCGATTATCTCGTCAATATATCTAATCATTTTCCGTTCTCCTGCTTCAGCAAAATCCGCTGCCGGTCCGTCTGCCGCCATCCGTCAGGTTTTTCCGCCGCTCTCACTCCTCCGGCACGAAATCCCTCCGCATGGGCGTAAAGAAATCCACTAAGATTCCGTCTTCCAGACACTCGCAGCCGTGAACGATATCATTCTGCTTAAGCAGCGTATCTCCGGCAGACACTTCCTTCGTCTCATTTCCGATGGTAAAGCGGAAACGTCCCTTCGCCACGTAAGTGATCTGGGTGTGGGGATGATGATGCATGGCGCCGATTCCGCCTGCCTTAAAAACATTCTCCACACACATCAGCTCATCGCAGTAAGCCAGAACCTTCCGCTCCACTCCGGGGGCCGTAGCCTCCGCGTCAATGTCCTTTCCAAAACACCAGTTAGCTCCTTTTACTGATTTCATAATACCTTTGCTCCTTTCACATTTTAATCTTTTTTATGCTCTCTGCCACAGCAGCATATTATCCTCAAACACGGCGCTCAGCCGGCCGCCGTCCTTCAGCCAGGACAGATAGGAGCGCACCGTGCTTCCTGCCAGCGCGTACTGCTCGAAATTCATGGTCAGTCCGTAATCCGCAAACAGCCTCTTAAGGATCATTTCAAAGCACATCGGCTCCCTGCAGAGATCCAGTATCTTTTCGCCGATTTCATTTACTTTATCGATATTGTACTGTGCCAGCTCCGACACATCTTCCGCTGCCGCCGCGTGGGCCGGCACAAACAGCCGTGCCTTCATCGTCAGCACCATCTCCAGCGTCTGAAGGTACGCGCCCACGTCATAGATAAATCCGATCCGATACTTATCCAGCGTCTCCCGGCTGGAAAGACAGTCCGCCAGATACACCACGTCATCCGGGGTCCGAAATCCCACCATGTCAAAGAAATGTCCCGGCAGAGAGATCGTCTCAAATCCCCCCGGCAGAACCTCCTTTGTCAGTTCTTCCGCCCCGCTCTCCTGAGCCAGAAGGAACTTATGGCGCAGGTCTTTGCAGGGATATCCGCCGTACAGAAACGCAGGCTCCAGAATGGTATGTCTGGTAAAATCACATTCTATGCCTGGCGCGTAGATCCTGCAGCCGGTCTGACCCTGAAGATAGCGGTTGCCCCCGATGTGGTCCGCATTGGAGTGAGTATTGTAAATGGCTTTCAGCTTCCAGTGATTGGCGTCCAGAATCTGGCGCACCTTCCGCCCCGCATCCTTATCGCTTCCGCTGTCGATCAGACAGACCTCTCCCTCGTTCAGCTTTACCAGTCCGATTTTGGCCGGACTCTGAATATACCAGCTGTTTCCCGCCGCCTGTATCAGTTCATACATATACGCATCACCGCCTTATCCTGATTGATCTGACTTCTATTTGGCTTCTATTATTATAGAGGTTTCTCATGATAAACGTCAATACATTTCCCATTTTAAAAAATGTATGGATATACACATGGACTTGCTATTTTTTCGTTCCTATGCTATAGTAAAGCACGTAAAAGCGTTACATCATCAAAGTGGAGGCATTCTTTATGATCGATTCCTGGGACGTCACCATTCCGGCATTGACCGGCGACGAACCCCGCCGGGCTTACGTCTATCTGCCGGAGTCTTATGCGTATGAGCCGGACCGGCGCTATCCCGTGCTTTACATGTTCGACGGACACAACGTGTTCTTCGACGAGGACGCTACCTACGGCAAATCCTGGGGCATGGGCGATTACATGGATTTTACGGAGACCCAGGTCATCATTGCCGCCGTGGAGTGCAATCATCATCCGGACAACGGACGGCTTATCGAATATTCGCCTTTCACTTTTGAGGATCCGTCCGTCGGACACATTGCCGGCCGGGGCAGAACCACCATGCGGTGGCTGACCCGCACATTCAAGCCCTATATCGACGAACATTACCGGACCATGCCCGGCAGGCGCTGCACCTTTATCGCCGGCAGCTCCATGGGCGGTCTTATGAGCCTGTTTGCCCTTATCGCCTACAATCGGGTGTTCTCCCGGGCAGCGGCATTATCGCCTTCTCTGTGGACGGCGCCGGCGGCGATCCACGACCTGATTCAGAAGACACCCCTGCGGACCAACACGGTTCTCTACATGGACTACGGTTCCAGGGAGTTCCGCAACCATCCTGACATGGCATGCCAGTACCAGTCGGTCTGCGACCAGCTGATGAAGAAGCAGGTTTACCTGACCAGCCGCATTGTTCCCAAAGGAACTCACTCGGAGGCCAGCTGGGAAAAACAGATTCCGTTCTTCATGGAGACTCTTCTGTACGATCTGTGAGGATTCGCGGCCTGCTGCGACGGTTCCGCACCCTGCTGTGATGGTTCCGCACCCTGCTGTGACAGTTCCGCAGCCTGCTGTGAGGATTCGCGGCCTGCTGTGACAGATTCTTATCACAGGCGGCGCCTGACATAGCGCGCAGACAAAATGACAGCAATAACCTACTGCAAGGAGGATTACTTAATGGAAACACAATACCACAAATGGTACAGCCCTTCCCTGAACCGGGATATGGAGCTGAAGGTCTACGGCCACGCCGGACGGCCCATGCTCTACATTCCATGCCAGGACGGGCGCTTCTATGATTTTGAGAATTTTCACATGGCTGACACCTGGTCTCCCTGGATCGACAGCGGCAAGCTGATGGTCTTCTCCATCGACACCATGGACAAAGAGACCTGGTCAGACAAATACGGTGATCCCCGCCGGCGCATCGAGCGCCACGAGGCCTGGAACCGGTATATCATCGAGGAGGTGGCCCCCTTTATCCACGGCGTGGTCAATGAGCGGAACGGCTGGTCCGGCACTCCGGGAATCATGGCCTTCGGAAGCAGCCTGGGCGCGACCCATGCGGTGAACCTGTATTTCCGCTGGCCCCAGATCTTTGACCGGCTTCTGGCCCTCAGCGGCATCTACACCGCCGAGTACGGCTTCGGCAGCTACATGGACGATCTGGTCTACCTGAATTCCCCGGTTCATTACATGGCCAATCTGCCCGCGGATCACCCTTATATCACCATGTATAATCAGAGAAAAGCGGTAATCTGCGTGGGACAGGGTCCCTGGGAACAGCCGGATTCCACCAGACAGCTCCACGGCATTCTGGACTGGAAGGGCATCTACGCCTGGGTGGATTACTGGGGGTATGACTGCGCCCACGACTGGGACTGGTGGTACAAGCAGGTGGTATACTTCGCTCCGTATCTGCTGGATATGGGCTGAAAGTAAGCGGACGCCTGCGGCCGCGCGGAGCGCTGCCTGAAAACGTCTGCGACCGCGGCAATGCGCGATCGCGCGGGGCGCTGCCTGAAAATGGCTGCGGCCGCGGCAATGCGCAAGCACATGGAGCGCTGTTTAAAAGATATGAAAATGAATTACCCAAGGAGGATTTATGATTATGAAAAACGTAGTATTTATCTCGCCCAACTTTCCCACCAACTACTGGCAGTTCTGCCGGGAACTGAAGAACAACGGAATGAACGTCCTGGGCATCGGCGACGCCCCCTACGACGAACTGACCAATGAACTGAAAGGCAGCCTGAACGAGTATTATAAGGTGTCCAGCCTGGAGAATACCGACGAAGTGTACCGGGCCATCGCCTTCTTTATCTTCAAGTACGGCCGCATCGACTGGCTGGAGTCCAACAACGAATACTGGCTGGAGCGGGACGCCCGGTTCCGCACGGATTTCAATATCCAGAGCGGCTTCCAGGTCAGTGATATCTCCAGAATCAAATACAAATCCAAGATGAAGGAATATTATAAGAAGGCCGGAATCCCCGTGGCACGCTACCATATGGTGAATACCATACAGGGCTGCCGCACCTTCATCAAGAAGGTAGGCTATCCGGTGGTAGCCAAGCCGGACAACGGCGTAGGCGCTTCCGACACTCACAAGATTGAGAATGAAGAAGACCTGCAGAAGTTTTTTGACACCAAACTTCCCGACGTTCCATATATCATGGAAGAGTTCGTCTACGGAGCCGTCAACTCCTATGACGCCATCATTGACTCCAACGGCGAGCCCATGTTTGAGACCGGCAACGTGTCTCCTGTCTCCATCATGGATATCGTCAACAATGCGGACAACTCCGTCTACTATATTGTAAAGGAACTGCCCGAGGACACCCGGGCAGCCGGACGGGCCGCTGTCAAAAGCTTCGGCGTAAAGAGCCGCTTCATTCACTTCGAGTTCTTCCGCCTCCAGAGAGATCAGGAGGGCCTGGGCAAAAAAGGCGATATCATGGCCCTGGAAGTGAACATGCGGCCCTGCGGCGGCTTCACTCCTGACATGATCAATTTCGCCCATTCCACCAATGTGTATAAGATCTGGGCAGACATGATCGCCTTCGACCGCTCCACCATGCCCGTAGGCAAGCATACCTTCTGCGCCTTCGCCGGCCGCCGGGACGGCAAGAATTTTGTCATGAGTCATGAAGACATCATGGAGAAATACGGCGACAAGATGGTGATGGTGGACCGGATTCCCGACGCCCTCTCCGGCGCCATGGGCAACCAGATGTACCTGAGACTGTGCGACAGCGAAGAGGAACTGAACAAATTCTACGCTGACGTTCTGGAATGCAGATAAAAAGGATAATTTGACTGAGCAACATATACTATGATGTTATTGAAATTCTTTTGAGGGGGCCGTCGCAGAAATATTCAGTGCAGCATTCTGCAGCGGCCCCATTTCCCTTTATTATGTAATATAATAGCATTTAAAGATTTGCTATGGAACAAATTACACGACGGGCTATCCCAGCATCCCCTTGATCACCGGAACCAGGGCCTCCGCCAGGGCCCGGTGATTCTCACCGTCCATATGAAGCTGGTCGGAACCTGGGCCAGCCACTTTTGCCGCATCCAGGAAACCGCAGCCGGTTCGAGCCGCCAAATCCTCATAAAGAGATGCCAGCTGCTTCACTTTCTCAGCGGATTCTTCATTAAAGGTCTCAAAAATACTGTTGGCAATATTCGGTCCCATGTGAATCGGTGAAATCAAAAGAATCTGCGGAACACAACTGTCCGGACCATAATCAAACTTCTTCACAATATTTACCAGAACTCCCATGCCTCGGGTAATTGTCCTGGCATTGGCATTGAAAATGCTTTTACAGTCATTGCCTCCCAACGACAGGATTACCAAATCCAAGGGACGGTGAGTACGCAGTGCCGCCGGCAGAAAATCCTTGCCGCAGCGATATGGCTCCAACGGGTCATCCCAGACTGTAGTCCGGCCGCCCAGGCCTTCCTCAATTACATAATAATCTTCTCCCAGCAGCGTTTGAATCCGGCCAGTCCACCGCACGTTATAGGGATGACGGATGGGAACCCCATTCGGATTGCTGCCGTTAGTATTGGAATCTCCAAAACATAGAATTGTTTTCATTATGCAAGCCTCCACAAATCAGATTACTCTGCAGCATCCTCAAGGACTTCATTGATTTCCTCAGCCATGGCCGCAATCTTCTCATCCACATCTACATCCTCATACATGATCTCAATCATGCAGTTTCTCCAAACGGTGGCTAACTGGTTCCAACCGGAATGCTGGATTACCGGATAAATCAGGTTAAGATTGTCAAAGATACACTGAAATGCCGGCTTCTCCGCGAGGTATGCCTCGCCTTCCTCAGTGGTCAGCACAGAATTTCTGGTAGGCAGATAACCGGTTGCATTTACCCATTTCATGTTTGTCTCTTTGCCGCACAGATAGGCCAAAAACTGCCAGGCCGCATTCTTGGTAGCCTGATCATTCTTGGCCGGAATCAGCAGAAAGCATCCGCCAAGTTCCTGATTTTTACGGCCGTCGCTGCCTGGCAGCCATGCCATACCGACTTCAAAATCGCAGGAATCCACATACGTTGTATACATAGCGCTGGTATGGCAAACCGCGAAAGATCTCCCGTCAATAAAACTCTGCCTCATATTGGAAGAAGCATCGCTTCCATTATTGCACCAGTAAACCCAGCCCTTGTCATGCCAGTCCTTGAACTGGTGAGCAAGCTTCAGTCCTGTTTCGCTGCCCAGATCGGTAGAAACCTGGTCATCATTAATAATCTTCAGTCCATTATTCAGGAAGAATGTCTCAAAATACCACTCTCCCCACCCGGGAATACTCAAACCGGTACGGCCATTAGCAGCGGCCTTCTCCAGAAACTCGTCCATGCCGCTCCAATCCTCAGGAATCTCAATACCTTCCGCTTCGGCAATGTCCTTATTATAATAGATCGCCTGTGTGGAAATCAGAAACGGAAGAGATACCTGCTTACCTTCATACTGAGAGGCCAAAAGCATACCGGTCGAAAAATCATCTAAATCATAACCGGTAGCGGCTGCATACGGACCCAGATCCTCAGGCAGTCCTCCAGCGCCGTATCCGGCCAAATAAGAAGTCTGAGCAACACACACCGCCGGGAGCCCCTGACCTGCCGCCTGAGCCGTGACCAGCGCCTCATTGGCCTCGATATAAGAGCCGACATAAACCGGTTCAACTGTAATCAAATCCTGTGAATTGTTAAAATCATTCACAACCTCTTCCACGACCCAGCTATGCTGGTCCTCTACGGAATGCCACCACTGGATGGTGATAGGCTCCGTCACTTCATACATGGAAGCGTCTGCTTCCATTGCCTTGGTGTCCGCCGTCTCCTCTTTGTCTGCGGGATCCGCTGCCGCCTGCGTAGTCTGCTGCGTTCCCTCACTGTCTGAGGAATCCGCTACAACTTGTGTAGTCTGGGTTTTACCCCCCCCCACATCCTGCCAACAGACCTACGGTCATTGCCATTGTTAACAGAGTCGCTAACTTCTTTTTCATCTGACGCATGCCTCCTTAATTGTAAAATAGTTAACTGTGGCTGACGAAGGTTTTGTTGTTAAACATAGCAAAATATTATCTGGCATTTCCCGCGCTAAATTTACTATTATTTCAACATTTTTAACCATTTCGTCTATTGCAAATGCAATAATATTAAGCATTTTTATAATACTACCATGTTATATCTTTTGTCAACATTCAAATGAACTCATTTTAATTTTTTAACAATTTCAACGTATTAATCCCCCCTATTTTTTAACTATTTTAAAGAGGAACCGCTCGCCGCGTTTTCCGGTTACACATTGTATTGACAGAAAAAGTATTATTTTCATGGCAAAAAAATGCTGCCTGGCATAAACCAGGCAGACAAAAAATTTTATTTATTTAATACAGCAGCTGCTACACAAAAATTACGCAGTCCGGCTCCACTCTCTTACAGGTTCTCACTACCTCCTGCATGATCTCGTCAAACCTGTTGTCGTCCGCCTCAACAATCATTCTCTGAGTCATGAAACTGATGGTGGCGGCCTTCACGCCGTCAATCTTGTTGATTGCTGTCTCCATCTTCGCGGCACAGTTCGCGCAGTCCACTTCCACTTTGTACTTTTTCTTCATAAGGCATTCCCTCCTGTTATTGATATCGACACATCCGCTTCTGCATGTCTGTCTATTCATAAATTTATATATGAATAAATGTTCATATGTTTATTATACGCCTTATGTAGAAAAATGCAAGTACATTTTAAAATTTTTGGCTGCCTCTGAACGGCAATATTTCTCACTCCTGCCCCGGCGCCGTCTGCACCCTGGCCAGAATCTTGTTGAAGTTCAGGAAGAACAGTGTCACAGTGGCGCATACGGAGATGATATCGGATATGGGCTCCGCATAGAACAGTCCGTCAGTGCCCATGCCAAGCTTTGGCAGAATGATAGCCAGAGGCACCAGAAGAATGATTTTTCTCAGGCAGGCGATAAACATGGAAATCTTCGCCTCGCCCAGAGCCAGGAAGGTCTGCTGGCAGGCTGTCTGCGCGCCGAAGATGATAAATCCAAAACTGTAGATCCGAAGTCCGTAAGCGGCAATCTCAAGAATCTCCGGATCGGAACTGAACAGGGATACAAAGGGCCGGGGGAACAGCACAAAAGTGCCTGCGCACACAGCCGTAAACAAAAACGTCGTGCGCAAAAGCATATAGAAGGCTTTTTTCACCCTCTTCTTGTTGCCGGCCCCGTAGTTATAGCTGATGATAGGCGTACCGCCCTGAGCGATGCCCTGCACCGGCATAAACAGAAGCTGGGACAGACTGTACAGAATGGTCATGGCTCCCACATAGTAATCGTTTCCGTAAGTCTGCATGCCGGTATTGAAAGTCAGCTGCACCAGACATTCCGTAGACTGCATGATAAAAGGCGAAACTCCCAGAAGAATCACCGGCTTTAACATCTCCATATCCAGCTTCAGGTTCTTTCGCCGTATCCGTATGGTGCTCTTTTTGCTGCAAAGAAACCAGACCACCCAAACTGCCGACACGGTCTGACTGATAATGGTAGCCAGGGCCGCTCCCGCTACGCCCATACCCAAACCGTAGATCATGATCGGGTCCAGGATAATATTTAAAATGGCTCCGATCACAACCGTAACCATTCCGGTTTTGGCAAATCCCTGGCAGGTGATAAACTGATTCAGTCCCAGAGCCAGCTGCACGGAGATGGTTCCGTACAGATAGATGCCAAGATATTGGTTCGCGTAGGGAACCGTAGCCTCGCTGGCCCCGAACATCATAAGAATGGGCGTCTTCCATATCTGGAAGATCACGCTCAGCGTCACAGCCAGCAGCACCAGAAATACCACACCGCTGCCCAGGATTCGTTCCGCCTCATCGTATTCCTTTCTGCCCATGCGGATAGCCGCCTGAGGCGCTCCGCCCATGCCTACCAGGCCGGAAAACGCCGACACCAGCATGATTATGGGGAAGCTGACTCCAAGCCCGGCCAGGGCCAGGGATCCGGTTCCCGGAATCCGCCCCACATAAATCCGGTCTACCATATTATAAAGCATATTGATCAGCTGGGCCAGCACCGTAGGCACTGCCAGCTCAAACATCAGACGTCCCAGGGGCGCCGTCCCCAGCCGTTCTCTGTCTCCCATATATTAATTTCCTCCAAGTCCACCGCCGCGGATGCCTGTTTCCAGCCTGCCGCAGCGAATATCTTCTCGTAACTTCATTACTGCCATACAATTCCTCATGACAGATCCGGCACTACCGGGACCGCATCCATCGGTATGGGACAGGTGTAACCCTCCGCTGTCCGCCGCTCAAACTCAGCCCGTGCTTCCGCCAGAAGTTCCGGCTTAGTGATCAGATCAATGGCTCCTGCCGCAAGCACTTTGCCTGCATGAAGCGCAGCCTTATGACCAATCTCCGTCCGGTCGCAGGACACATTCTGCCAGCTGTGGCCGGGGCACCCGTTAGGCCAGGATGCCACATGGATCTGCGCCGTAGGCGTCAGCCAGCTGACATCCCCCACATCAGTAGAACCGGCCTTAAAGGCATCTCCCGCATAGAGAGGCGCCAGAAACGCGTTCATCGCGTGGCCTGTCTCCGCCCTCATGACCCTTACCTTCTCCTTCATGCCCTCATCATTTTCCGCGGCAACTCCCGGCACAGCATCGCTGCCGGAATAAGTCTTCGCCAGCTCATCAGCGAACGCATTTTCCTCATCCGTATACTGAGGTACCCCAAGTTCTCTGAAATTCTCATAAAGGACCTTTTCTATGACAAAATTGCTGACCGTATCCGCCAGCCCATCAATGAATTTCTTCTCAAAAGTTGTATCCGTCATAAGAGCCGCTCCCTGGGCAATCCTGTCTACCCGTTTCTGCAGTTCCACTGCCTCCGCCACATGATTGGAACGAACCATATAGAGAACGCTGGCCCTGGGCTGCACCACATTAGGACTGACCCCTCCGCCGTCGGTGATGGCATAGTGAATCCGCGCCTTATCGCTCATATGCTCCCGCAAAAACTGGACTCCGATATTCATAAGCTCCACCGCATCCAGCGCGCTTCTGCCCTTCTCCGGCGCGCCTGCCGCATGGGAAGCCACTCCCGTAAATTTATACTGGGTCTGGATACAGGAGTTGGAGGAACCGGTAGCCACCTCGTTCACATCTTCCGGATGCCAGGTCAGCGCCGCATCCAGCGACTTCCACAGTCCGTCTCTGGCCATAAAGGCCTTGGCCGCTCCTCCCTCCTCACCGGGACAGCCGTATAAAATTACTGTCCCCAGATGCCCGGTCTCTTCCAGATAGGCCTTTACGCCAAGGGCCGCGGCCAACGCGCCTGCGCCAAGCAGATTATGTCCGCAGCCATGTCCGCTTCCCCCGGAGACAATCTCCTCCCTCACAAGGCTTCCGCCCTTTTGGGAGAGTCCCGACAACGCATCATATTCCGCCAAAATTCCGATCACAGGCCTTCCTTCGCCGAAGCTTGCCGAGAACGCAGTCTCGATATCGCAGATTCCTTTTTCCACAGTGAACCCTTCTTCCTCAAGCACTCTGCAGTACAGTTCTGCCGATTTCTTTTCCTGAAGGGACAATTCCGCATACTCCCAGATCTGATCCGCCACGCCGCATATCACATCTGCTTTTGCCTCAATGGCCGCCACGGCAGCCTGCTTTTCCTTCGTCATATCCATCACCTTTTCCTTGTATATCCGTTTTTATTTGTCAGGAAACTCATTATTATTTGCCTTTAATATCTAATTATAGTCCCTTCCATATGGATTTTCAATATGCCACAGCCATAAGCACGGGTATGGTAAACACGCAGAGCACTGTCGTCATGATGATGATCGCGCTGCAGGCAGTACAGTCCATACCTCTTTCCGTAGCAAAAATCAGCGGAAGATTGCCGGCCGGCATCCCAAACATAACCATACACAAAGGAAGCAGGTCTGTTCCTCCCACGATCAGACGCAGAACCGGCAGCATAATCAGCGGAAGAATCAGAAGCTTTACCGCAGAGAACACATAGAGACGCGGCTGGAGGAAAATTTTTCTGACATCAGAATGGGCCAGTGAAAATCCTACTGCCACCAGCGCCATAGGAGATGTCACATTGCCCAGATAAGTCACTGCCGTCTTGAGAAAGCCAGGCAGCTCAATGCTAAATACCACAATAAGGAGCGCTATGATGCTGAAAATTGTGCCGGGGTTCACCATAGATTTCAGGGAAGACAAATTGAATTTTCCGCTCAGCAGCGCCACGCCATACGTATAGAAGACTATCGAATACACCAGCATGAATTCTGTCACATAGACCACATACTCAGGTCCCAGAATACTGGACACAACAGGAATGCCGATAAAGCCCACGTTGGAGAACACAAACATAGCCTGGAACAGCTTCTTCTGCTCCGGATCCCTGTCAAAATGCGGCGTCACAAACATTCCAATGACAATAAAAAGGGCAAACATGCCTACGGCTATCGTTCCGCCCAGAATCAGCGCATCGCCGGATACCTGTCCTACGGCACCTATTGCGCTGGAAACAATCAGCATGGGATTGAATACATTAACCAGCATTGTAGACATATGGCTGTTGGTATGTTCATCCAGCATTCCTTTTCTGGACATATAGTACCCGGCGCCTATCATAATCAGAAGCGCAAGCATCTGGAAAAACACAGTGAAAAGTGTCATAATTTCCTTCCTTCTTTCCGCATAAAAAGTCTCTGATGGATAATTTAACACAAAGCATGCTGATTTACAAATATATTTTGCGGGAAATCGCGTCAATACAAACAAAGCGTCACTGGCGCTTTGTTTGCATACTGACGTAATACAAAAACGCGTCACTGGCGCTTTGTTTGCATACTGATGTAAGAAAAAGAACCCTTGAAAATTCAAGGGTTCTTATACGTGCGCGAGAGGATTCGAACCCCCGACACCTTGGTCCGTAGCCAAGTGCTCTATCCAGCTGAGCTACGCACACATATTCTTTTCTTCTGCCGACATTCAAAACTGCCAGTCAACGACCCGGATGGGACTCGAACCCACGACCTCCGCCGTGACAGGGCGGCGTTCTAACCAACTGAACCACCGGGCCAAACTGACAACAGCAACCGCTGTCTTGTTTGCAAACCGCCAGCGAACTTCGCTCGCCCGTGTTTGCTGACATGGACCTTCGGGGACTCGAACCCAGGACCGGACGGTTATGAGCCGTCTGCTCTAACCAACTGAGCTAAAGGTCCAAAATAAAATGACCCCAACGAGATTCGAACTCGTGTTACCGCCGTGAAAGGGCGATGTCTTAACCGCTTGACCATGGGGCCTGAGTCTTAACGCAACTTATTCTAGCATACTTCTGACCTCTTGGCAAGTGATATTCAGGTCCATTTTTGAAAAACCTTTCCCAAAACAATACGGAATTCAACTCCCCGAGTAGGACTCGAACCTACGACAGCGCGGTTAACAGCCGCGTGCTCTACCACTAAATACGGTTACAACCGT
>CANQRW010000030.1 GCA_947626365.1 uncultured Lachnospiraceae bacterium | reverse complement strand
GGCTGGTGCGGCGGACACCGCTTCATGGCGAAGCAGTATGTGCTGGGCGTAATCTATCTGCTGTTTTTCTGGAGCGGATTCCCCCTGGCCATGACCCTCATCGACCTTCTGGTCGTGATTCCCATACCGCCGGATGAAAATGGGAACATTCTGGTGTGATGCTGGGAGCGCAAAGCGCGGAGCAATCCGTGCATCATAGGGGTCAAAAGGTATTTTGCCCCAACCTCTTAATAGAAAAGCAGCAGGAGGATAGTATGGAACTGAATTATGAGAAGAAAAAGGATTTTATGGTCTGTGTGGATTCAGACGGCTGCGTGATCGACGGCATGACCGTAAAGCATGTTAAATGCTTCGGGCCCTGCCTGATCGACCAGTGGCATCTGGAAGCTCACTGGGACGAAGTGATGAAATACTGGCTGAAGATCAATCTTTACTCCGCGACCCGCGGCGTCAACCGCTTTATCGGACTTCTGGATACCCTGAAACAGTGTAATAGCTGGGGATATCTGGATGTGGATACGGAGCCCCTGGCCCAGTGGGTGGAGACGACTCCGGAGCTGTCGGCGGGAAGCCTGCGCCGTCATATGGAATCCCTGGGAAAGGACGCGGCCCCTGTTCTCGCGGAATCCATTTCCTGGTCCGACCATGTGAACGAGTCGGTGCGGAATCTCTCCGATTCGGAAAAGCTGGTGTTCGCCAACGTAAAGGAATGCTTTGAGGCCCTGAAAGGACAGGCGGACCTGGGAGTGGTCTCCTCCGCCAACGGCAAGGCCGTGGAGGACGAGTGGGGATACAACGGGGTTCTGTCCTATGTGGATGTGATCATGACCCAGGAGCATGGAAGCAAGGCGGACTGCCTGAAACTGATGAAAGACGCCGGCTACGCCGCGGACCATATCCTGATGGTAGGGGATTCCCCGGGAGATATCACCAGCGCCGAGAAGAACGGGGTGCTGTATTATCCGCTGATCGTGGGAGGGGAGCCCGCCTCATGGAAGCGGCTGACCGATGAGATTCTGCCCCTTTTCTTCGAGGGAACCTACGCTTCCCGCATGGAGCAGGAGAAGATCCATTATTTTGAAGAACTGAATAAACTGAGCGGCGAATAAGCTCTGCCGTAATCTTATAATTTGAATGAGAAGG
Source organism: uncultured Lachnospiraceae bacterium (assembly GCA_947626365.1). Taxonomy (GTDB): domain Bacteria; phylum Bacillota; class Clostridia; order Lachnospirales; family Lachnospiraceae; genus UBA3402. The sequence goes on along the minus strand of CANQRW010000030.1, from coordinate 36,617 downwards.
AGGAGGAGACATATGGTTGATTTGAAAGCAAAACCGTTTTATCTGAACGATGAGCAGATTGCCTGGGTGGAGGATACCATCGCCGGCATGACCCTGGAGGAGAAGCTGGGACAGCTGTTCGTCCTCTTAAAGGCCGGCCCGGGCGTGGATGAGGGGCAGATCAAGACAACTCTTGACGCTTACCATCAGGGCGGACTGCGCTGGCAGGGAGGCGATAAAGAGACCGTCTGGCTTCAGAATACCACCTATCAGAAGAACAGCAAGATCCCGCTGCTGATTGCCGCTAACTGCGATGACGGCGGCGTCGGCTGCGTGCCGGACGGAACCTTCGTGGCGACCGCGGCTCAGTGCGGAGCCGGAGAGGGAACGGAGAACGCCTACCATCTGGGCTATGTGGCCGGGCGCGAGGCGTCGGCCATCGGCGTCAACTGGATGTTCAATCCGGTTTCCGACATCTTCATGAACTGGCGCAATACCATTGTCAATACCCGCTCCTTCAGTGAGGATACGGACACGGTCATCGCCAATACCCGCGCCTACATAAAGGGCATCAAGGACGCCAACCCCAATATGGCGTGCACGGCTAAGCATTTCCCCGGCGACGGGGTGGAGGAGTTGGACCAGCACCTGGCCCTGGGCGTCAATACCTTAAGCGTGGAGGAGTGGAACGCAAGCTTCCGCAAGGTGTATCAGACCCTGATCGACGAGGGGCTGGAGAGTATCATGGTAGGACACATCGCCCTGCCGGAGATGAGCCGCCACCTGCGCCCCGGCATCGCGGATGCTGACATTATGCCTGCCACCCTGGCTCCGGAGCTTCTGACGGATCTGCTGAGAGAGGAGATGGGCTTTAACGGCGTCATCATCACTGACGCCTCCCATATGATCGGCATGTCGGCCACCTCCCGCCGCTGCGACGCGGTTCCGGGAGCCATTGCCGCCGGCTGCGATATGTATCTGTTCGCCAATGATGTGGAAGAAGATCTTGGCTTTATGAAAGCCGGATATGAGAAGGGAATCATCACGGAAGAGCGTCTGTCTGACGCCCTCCACCGGATCCTGGGCATGAAGGCACATCTCCATCTCTATGAGGAGAGCGTCCGCATTCCGGACAAGTCCGGCCTGGCCGTGATCGGCTGCCAGGAACATCAGGAGTACGCCCGGCAGGCCGCCGATACCTGCGTGACACTGGTAAAGGATACACGCGGCCTGATACCGGTGAATCCGGAGCAGAAGAAGAGGGCATATCTGGTTTACGTCCAGTCTACGCCTACCACCAAGGGCTATAAAGGAGACCCGGTGAAGGCTGTGGTCATTGAGGAGCTGGAGCGGGCCGGATTTACTGTGGATGTCTGTCCCAATTTCCATGATCTGGAGGTAGAAAACGGCGTGTCTCCCATGAACATGGTCCATATGATGAGCCATGACAGCCGCAAGGACTTCCTGGACAACCACGATATCGTGTTCCTGGTGATCAATGTGAAGGGTTACGCTCAGGAGAACGACGTCCGCCTCCGCTGGAGCTGCAACCACAGCCGGGAGCTGCCCTGGTACAATGAGGAGCTGCCTACCATCGGCATCAGCTTAAATTACACGAATCATCTGATTGACGTGCCTCAGCTGCACACATTCATTAACGCTTACGGTCCCACACGGACCCACATCCGGGCCGCGATCGAAAAGGTCTGCGGAAAGAGCGAATTTTTGGGCAAGGCCGGCGAGACTGTTTTCTGCGGCCGCTGGGATACCAGGCGCTGACGCCTGCCGGATGAACAAGATACCAGGCGCTGACGCCTGCCGGATGAACAAGAAAGAAAAGAGGCATTTCTTATGACGATTCAAAGCGCGCAGCGCGACATGGGCAGCGGCAGCGTCGGCAGGCTGCTTTTGCAGCTTGCCGTCCCTTCGGTAGTGGCCCAGGTGATTAACCTGCTGTACAACATCGTTGACCGTATCTACATCGGACACATTCCCGGCACAGGGGCCGCGGCCCTGACAGGAGTCGGCCTGTTTATGCCGATCCTCATGCTGATCAATGCGTTCGCCATGATGGCAGGCTCGGGCGGCGCGCCCCGGGCGGCGATCGCCATGGGCCAGGGCAATAAGGAGGAGGCGGAAAAGATTGTCGCCAACTGCTTTACGGTCCTGCTGGGCTTCGCTGTGGTGCTGACGGCGGTATTCTATGTCTCCGCCCCGACGCTTCTGCGCCTCTTCGGCGCCAGCGACGTGACGCTGCCGTATGCGGCCGCCTACAGCCGTATCTATATCCTGGGCAGCGTGACCGTCCTGCTGGTCATGGGCATGAATCCCTTTATTACCACTCAGGGTTTCGCCAAGATCAGCATGCTGACCACCGCCATCGGGGCCGTCATCAATATTATTCTTGATCCCATCTTCATCTTTATTCTGGGGATGGGAGTGGAGGGCGCGGCCCTGGCTACGGTACTGAGCCAGGGGGTGGGGGCTTTGTGGATCCTCCGCTTCCTTACGGGGCCGAAGACGCTTCTGCGTCTGCGCCTTTCCAACATGCGGCTGGAGGCCGGGGTTATCCTGCCCTGCCTGGCCCTTGGGATTTCCACCTTTGTCATGCTTTCCACCGAGAGCCTGCTTTCCATCAGCTTTAATTCCAGCCTGGCCCGCTACGGAGGCGATATCGCCGTCGGCGCCATGACCGTGATCACCAGCGCCAGCCAGCTGGCGATGATGCCGATCCAGGGCGTCTGCCAGGGCGGCCAGCCTATTATCAGCTTCAACTTCGGCGCGGGCAAGCCGGAACGGGTCAAGAAGGCGTTCTGGCTCCAGTTTGGGGTCTGCGTCTGCTACGCGGCGGTGTTCTGGGGGCTGATGATGGCCCTGCCGCGGCTGGTGGCAGGTATCTTTACCTCGGATACGGCGCTGGTGGAGTACACCGGCTGGGCGATGCGCATCTATATGGCAGGCATCTTCGCCCTGGGCTTCCAGCTCAGCTGCCAGCAGAGCTTCATGGCGCTGGGGCAGGCCAAGATCAGCCTTTTGCTGGCCTGCCTGCGGAAGCTTCTTCTGCTGATACCGCTGATCTTTATTCTGCCGCTTTTTTTGTCCGACAAGGTGTTCGCGGTCTTTCTGGCAGAGCCGGTCAGCGATATCATCGCGGCTGCCGTCACTACCGCCATGTTCCTTTCCCGTTTTGACAGGATCCTCAGCCACGGCGCGGCGAAGGTATAAGAGGAACGACAGGAAGGGGTTTGGGCCTACTGCCGGGGCCCCGCCTTTCCTTCTTTCCCCATGGATTTGGGGTCGTCGGTTTTCAGGGTGTGGATGGTACTCCGATACTCGCTGGGCGTCATTCCCATGTATTTTTTGAAGGTCTTTGAAAAATAATTCAGATCCGGTATGCCGCAGTGCTGGGCGATGGTCTGAATCTGCAGATTGGTGGAGTTGAGAAGGAATACGCCGTACTCCACCCGTCTCCGGTTCACGTATTCGGTCAGGGAGGAGCCGGTCTCTTTCTTAAACACCGCGGACAGATAGCTTGCGCTTACGTGAAGGTAAGCGGCCTGGGTCTTCAGGCTTAAATCAGCGGTCAGATCGGAGTTGATGCGCACCAGGATATCCCGCACCAGGGAAGAATATCCCTCCAAGGAATGGTTTTTGACCAACAGGCAGTATTTCCGGCCCATCTCGCGGGTCAGCCGGAAGATATCTTCTTTGGTGCCGGCGTTTTCAATCGAGCGGGCAAACCTGGAGGACAGGCTGTCGATATGCAGGGGATGCACATGGCCGTATTCCGCCGCTTTCCGCATAAGAGTATTGGCGATGATGGCGTAATTTTTCAGATCCCTCAGGGCGCTGGAATTCCGCCGCTCCACGTTGGCGCGGGAGAAGCCGCCGAGAAGCATCTCGGCGGTATGGGTCTCCCCGAGTGCGACAGCACGCATCAGGGTATTTTCGGCATCATACTGCTTCTCCAGGGCTTTCATGGACAGAAAGGCGTCCTCCGGCTCCTTGCTTTCCGGACGGATAGCCACCGGCTCCCTCAGGGGAAATGTGTTGTCATAGACGTCCTGAATGGTGAACTGTTTCAATTCGCCCCAGAGGCGCTGGCCGAGGGTATTTAAGAGAACCGGAAGTCCGGAACTGTCCGCGATGAAGGGGATGAACCGGTATATATTCTCAAATTTGCTGACAAGAAAATGAGGCAGGCCGTACCGTTCCGCGATATTCATGATATCCTGCCGCAGAATCTCCTTTTCCGTATAGGGCCCTGTCAGGACACAAAGGTCAGGGGCGTCGGGAATCCGCAGGAAATAATACTGGCACAGGAAAGGATCAGAGATCCGGTAAAGGGTGTTGTCCCTGTACTCATGGCAGAGACGAAGGAATTGTTCTTTGTAATTCAGTTCCGGAGCTACCAGTATCCTCAGGCCGAAATCGTAGTTGATATCCGGCGTTTCGGCTTCTGCCATGCCGGCGGCAGCCCCATCGGATGTGTCGATAATGTGACACGGTATGTTTGAATTCCTGAGTATATCCCGGAAAAAGAGCAGTTCAGCTTCATGTTTCATCCAGAGTACCTCCTTGCCGCGTTCGCGGTTTTTTAGGATTGCGGGAGCGCAAAAGAGCGGAGCAATCCGTGCATCGCAGGGGGCGAAATACCTTTTGACCCCAACATCAGAATATAGAGCTATTATCCATCATTTTATGCAGAAAAGCAATTGTGAAATTGTACGAAAAGTAATAAAAAATGCACTAATAAAGGGCAGAGCCTTATTGTATAATAAAAAGGAAATATTGTATAAATTGTATAAATTATCAGAACAGGAGGGTACCTATGGTCAATCTCAAAGCGAATCCGTATTATCTGTCGGATGAGGACTGCCGGTGGGTGGAAGAAACCATTGCCGGCATGAGCGATGAGGAGAAGGTGGGACAGCTGTTTTTCCAGCTGACGTCCTCGTTTGAAGAGGCCCATCTGAAGGAACTGATGGAGAAATATCACCTGGGCGGCTGCCGCTATAATCCGGCCCCCGGCAAGGCTGTGCAGCAGCAGAACCGGATCCTGCAGAAATACGCGAAGATTCCGATCTTCATCGCCTGCAACACGGAAGCGGGCGGCGACGGCGCCTGCGCGGACGGAACCGCCATCGGCTCCGGCGTGAAGATCGCTGCCACCGGGAAACCGGAATATGCCTTTGCCTTGGGAAAGATGGCCAACGAGGAGGCGGCGGCCATCGGCTGCAACATGGCCTTCGCGCCGGTCTGTGACATTCTCTACAACTGGCAGAACACCGAGGTGATCATGCGGGCTTTCGGAAGCGATGCGGAGCGGGTAGCCCAGATGAGCGCGGAGTACCTGAAGGGAGCCCATACGATACCGGGCTTCGCCTGCGCGGCCAAGCATTTCCCGGGCAACGGCCAGGATTTCCGGGACGCCCACATGTCCAACAATGTGAACTATTTTACGCCGGAGCAGTGGGACGCGACCTACGGCCTGGTGTATAAGACCCTGATCGACAACGGCCTGGACGCCATCATGGGCGGACATATCCTGATGCCGGAGTACGCCAGAGCCATCAACCCCGCCCTTACGGACGATGAGATGATGCCGGCCACCTTAAGTCCGGAGATCATGACCACGCTTCTGAGGGACAAACTGGGCTTCAACGGTATGGTGGTGACGGACGCCTCCCACATGGTGGGCATGACGGACCGCATGAAGCGCAGCGAGATGCTGCCCGCGGCTATCAACGCCGGCTGCGACATGTTCCTGTTCTTCAACGATCCGGAGGAGGATTTCTCCACCATGCTCGGGGCTTACAGGGACGGCGTAATCAGCGAGGAGCGGATGACGGAGGCGCTGACGCGCATTCTCGGATTAAAGGCGAAAATGGGCCTTCATAAGAAATCCAGGGAGGAGCTGGTGCCTTCGCCGGAGACGGCGGACGCGGTCCTTGGGAAGGACGAATACAAGGAGATGCAGAAAGCCATCAGCAGGGACTGCGTTACCCTGGTGAAATATAAGGACAAAGACGTGCTTCCCATCACGCCGGAGCGGTATAAGAGGATCATGATCGTCCATGTGAAGGGGGACGGCGGCGCCATGGGAGAGATGATGAAGATCATGGGCATGGGTGGCGGAGCCAACACGGCGGAACGGCTGAAAAAGAAGCTGTGCGACAAAGGCTTCGACGCGTTTATCTACGAGAGCCCCCTGGATCGGATCAAAAAGCAGATCGCGGCAGGAGAAAAGCCCAGTCTGAATCTGTATTTCGCCGGCAAGAACGCCATCGCGGACTTTGTCAAGGACATGGATCTGGTGATCACCCTCTGCGACGTATCGGGCGGCAGGCCCAGCTTTGGCATGAGCAAGGGCGGCGGGGAGATCCCATGGTACGTATTCGAACTGCCGGTGGTGGCCATCGGCTGCGGACAGCCCACCATGCTGGCGGACATCCCTCAGGTGCGGACCTACATCAATACCTATGATTCCAAGGATTCCACCTTCGACGCCCTGGTGGACGATCTGATGGAAGGACCTGAGGCGTTTAAGGGACAGGATCCCATCGACAGCTTCTGCGGCCTGTTTGACGCAAGGATCTGATGAGAGGCTCATTGGTCGGGCAGCTCATCTGCCCCGGAAGCGCTGCGGAAAAGAAAAGAGCATGTAATCCGCCTCGGCGGCAAAGCAAATAACAATTAGGAGAAGGAGGAGTATTTATGCGAAACATCATTAATTTGAACAAGGACTGGCGCTTTATCCAGAAAAATGTGGGACTGCCGGAAAGCTTTCCCCAGGACTGGCAGAAGATAGACCTGCCTCACACCTGGAACGCCATCGACGGACACGACGGAAACGGCGGCTATGACCGGGGTACCTACTGGTACGCGAAACAGTTTGTCACCCCCAAGCAGCCTTTGGCCGGAGGCAGGGTCTATGTGGAGATCCTGGCGGCGGGGCAGCAGGCCACGGTTTACGTCAACGGAACCGAAGTCACCTATCATGAGGGCGGCTATTCCGCCTTCCGGGCCGACATCACCGATCTGTGTAAGGAGGAAGGCGAAAACCTGCTGGTTGTGGCCTGCAGCAACGAGTATAAGGACAGCGTCTATCCCCAGTCGGCGGATTTCACCTTCTACGGCGGACTGTACCGGGGCGTGAACCTGATCAGCGTGCCGGATACCCATTTTGATCTGGATTACTACGGAGGCCCCGGCCTTCAGGTGACGCCGAAGCCCTGCGGGGATGGAGCGACCTTCGAGATCAAGTCCTGGGTGACGAACCCGGATGAGAATTTTACGGTCCTGTATTCCATTTACGATGAGGACGGCAATGAGGTGGCGTCGGCGGCGCGTCCGGCGGACGACGCGGCGGTCACGATCTGCGTCCCGGAGGTGACTCTGTGGGGCATTGACAATCCGTACCTCTACGAGGTGACGGCGACGCTGCAGCGGCGCAACGAGGCTTACGATGAGGTGTCCGCCCTGGTGGGCGTGCGCAGCTTCTCCTGCGATCCTCAGAAGGGCTTTATCTTAAACGGCGTGGAGACCCCGCTTCGGGGTGTGAGCCGCCATCAGGACATGCTGTATAAGGGCAACGCCCTGACCGCGGAGGATCATTACAACGACGCCTGCATCATCAAGGAGCTGGGCGCCAACACCATCCGGCTGGCCCATTACCAGCATTCCCAGGATTTCTATGACGCCTGCGATGAGCTGGGCTTCATCATCTGGGCGGAGATTCCCTTCATCAGCGTGTTCAATAAGGACCCGGCGGCCCATCAGAACTGCATCAGCCAGATGAAGGAGCTGATCATCCAGAATTACAACCATCCTTCCATCTGTTTCTGGGGCGTGTCCAATGAGATCCTCATCGGCGGCATTTCCGAGAAGCTGGTGGAGAACCATAAGGAGCTGGCGGCCCTTTGCAAGGAGCTGGATCCCACCAGGCTGACCACCATTGCCCATGTGTCCATGACGCCCATCGACAGTCCTCTCCACCATATCACGGATGTGGAGAGCTACAACCACTACTTCGGCTGGTACGGCGGCAAGATGGAGGAAAACGGCCCGTGGCTGGATCATTTCCATGAGGTCCATCCGGATATCTGTCTGGGCATGTCGGAGTACGGCTGCGAGGGCATCATCACCTACCACGGACCCAATCCGGCCTGCAAGGATTACAGCGAGGAGTATCAGGCGCTGTATCACGAGCATATGGCCAAGGTGTTCGATGAAAGGCCCTGGATCTGGTCCAGCCATGTGTGGAACATGTTTGATTTCGGCTGCGCGGCCCGGGATGAAGGCGGCGTGGCAGGACGGAACAATAAGGGCCTGGTGACCATGGACCGGAAGACGAAGAAGGACAGCTACTACGTCTACCAGGCTTACTGGACCACGGAGCCCATGGTGCATCTGTGCGGCCGCCGCTACGCTCAGAGGGCCGGCGAGACCACCCAGGTCCGGGTTTATTCCAATCAGCCTTCCGTCACCCTGTATGTGAACGGCGAGAAAGTGGAAGAGCAGCAGGCGGAGAAGGTCTTTGTCTTTACCGTAGCTTTAAAGGACGGGTTCAATACGCTGGTGGCCGAGGCGGGACCGGTGAAGGACAGCATTACCCTGGAGAAGGTGGAGAAAGAACCGTCCATCTATGTGCTTCCGGAGGTTACGGAGCGGGCGGAAGGCGTCGCCAACTGGTTCAAGCTGGCGGGCGACCTGGATCTGAAGGCGCCGATGGAGTTCCCGGAGGGCAAGTATAACGTGAAGATTCCCATGGGCGAGATCGCCAAGTCCGAGGAGGCCATGAAGGTGGTGGCCGAGGCGGTGAAGCTGGCCACGAACATGAAGGTGGCGCCGGGCGAAGGAATGTGGGATATGATGAAAGGCATGGCGCCTCAGGCCATGGTAGAGATGGCCGGTTCCATGATGCCGGAAGGGTTCTTAGAGAGCCTGAACGCGAAGCTGATCAAGATCGACCTGGTATGACGGGACGCCGCCTCCGGCGTTCTAAATGAAAAATCATCGGAAATGGCGTGAACTTGAAGGGCCGGAATTTCCCTGCAAATAAGGGAATTCCGGCCCTGGTATGTCAGTATGCAGGGGGCTGTCGCGGAATGCGGCAGTGACGCGTTTTTTGTATTTGGTCTTGATTTTTTAATATTTCTCAAATAAGTCTCAAAAATTTCTCTTTTAATAAAACTCAAACAAAACTTGAAAGTTTCGCAAACATTCCGGCGGTACAATACAGTCATCAAGTGAGTGATCACAGAAAAAAGCCGGAGGTGCATTTCAATGGAAAAGAAAAACTTTGTAACCCTGATCCTAAGCGTAGTGGGCGGGCTTCTCTTTGCCCTCGGTATGTGTATGGGACTTATCCCGGAGTGGAACGCGCTTAGGCAGGGCATCGTAATCGGCGCGGTCGGCGTGGTAATCCTGCTGATTATGGTGCTTGTCCGCAGGAAGATGGACGGCAAACCCATGATCGTTCTGAACGGCAAGACCATTGGGACAACGTTACTCGGAATCCTCGGAGCAATCGTCCTCGGCGCGGGAATGTGCATGGTCATGGTGTGGGATATGCTCATCTGGGGCATCGTCGTTGGAATCGTCGGGATCATCCTTCTGCTCTGCTTGATCCCCGTAATCAAAGGACTGAAATAAGGGAGGATTTTATCATGGCAAAGTCAAAGCTCGTAAAAGCAAACGAAAAAATTGCCGACGCAGTTGTCGGCGGGTACAAGAAGATCGAGGAAGGCGTCGTAGGCGGCTACCAAAAAATTGAGGATGGTGTGACCAGCGCGTTCAAAAAGGTGGAGGATGGATTCGTGGATCAGTTTCTGACCCACGAAGGAGAAACCGTGGAGGACGCGAAAAAGCGGCTTCACGAGGAACAGGCTCAGCGCGAGACCGCCGCCAGAGCCAGCGTTGAGGCTAGTAAGAACGCCGGAAAATAAGAAAAACCGATTTTGCGCCGCACATACTTCATCCGTGCGGCGCATTTCTTGAAAATTTTTTAGAAAACCCTGGAACGCAAACAAAACTTTAACATTTGGGTGTTATAATGTGATTTACAAGAAGTTCGTTTGCCTGCACGGACGAACTTTGTAAGTTGCGACAGAATCGAAGATTCTGGAGTGAATTCACGGAGGTACACATTATGTTTCAGATATTAGTGGTGGAGGACGACAAAGACCTGAATCGAACGGTCTGTTCTTTTCTGAACAACAGCGGCTATAAGGCGGTGGGCTGTCTTTCTGCGAATGAAGCTTATGACACTATGTATGGGAACGCCTTTGATCTGATCGTCTCCGATATTATGATGCCCGGTATCGACGGTTATGAGTTTGCGAAAACGGTGCGCTCGCTCAACGAGAATATACCCATCCTTTTTATGACGGCGCGGGACGACTTCGCCTCCAAGCAGAAGGGCTACCGAATCGGGATTGACGATTACATGGTCAAGCCAATCGACCTGGACGAACTTTTCCTTCGGATTGGGGCGCTGCTTCGGCGGGCGAAAATTGCCGTCTCCCACAAGCTGGAGATCGGAAAGCTGCGGCTTGACATGGACGAGCGCGCGGCGATTTATGATGGAGAAGAAATCTCTTTGACAACACGGGAGTTCAATATCATCTATAAGCTGTTGTCCTACCCCGGTAAGACCTTCACCCGCACCCAGCTTATGGACGAGTTCTGGGACGCGGAGACGAACTCCGCACCGAGAGCGGTTGACGTTTATATGACGAAGCTGCGCGGGAAGTTTGAAGCCTGCGACGAATTTGAGCTAAAAACCGTTCACGGCCTCGGCTATAAGGCGGTGATCCTATGAAGGAACGCTTAAAATGGCGGCAGCTCTTGTCCGCCCTGTGGAACTATGTAGTTTTCTTCCTGCTCAATGCCTTTGTCATCAGTTGCTGTATGGTGCTGTTCCTGGAAACCATCCAGCGGACACTGAACATCACCTTTACGGAGACGAACATCCGCCAGGCGGCGGTAGTCACCTTTGGCAACGTGCTCTTCATCAGCCTCCTGTACACCGTTATCGACAGTGTACGCCGCCGGTTTACGGTAGAGCGCCCTGTGCGCCAAATCATAACGGGAGCGGAAAAGCTCATGCGCGGCGATTTTTCCGCCCGTATTGAGCCGCTGCATGGTTTTGCGGGTGAAAGCGGCTTTGACATCATCATCGACTATTTCAACCGCATGGCAAAGGAGCTTTCCGGCGTGGAGACTTTGCGGACGGATTTCATCGCCAATGTGTCCCACGAATTGAAAACGCCGCTGGCCGTCTTGCAGAATTACGGAACCATGCTTCAAAGTCCCGATCTGACCGACGCGCAGCGGATGGAATATGCCAGGGCAATCACCGAGCAGTCCTGCCGCCTGGCTGATCTCATTACGAATATTTTGAAGCTGAACCGGCTGGAAAACCAGCAGATTTATCCTGAATCAAAGAGATACAATCTTGGCGAGCAGCTTGCCGAATGCCTTCTGAATTTTGAAAGCACATGGGAGAAAAAGAAGATAGACATTGAGACGGACATGGAAGAAGAAGTGATCGTGGAGTCGGATGACGAGCTTTTGTCCCTCGTCTGGAACAACCTTTTTTCCAACGCCCTGAAATTTACAAAACCGGACGGCACAGTGTCCGTGACGCTGAAAACCGAGGGAGATTATGCTGCCGTCCGGGTGACAGACACCGGCTGCGGCATTTCACCGGAGACTGGCAAACATATCTTTGAGAAATTCTATCAGGGCGATACCTCTCATGCCACACAGGGCAATGGCCTGGGGCTGGCGCTGGTGAAACGGGTAGTGGACATTGTCGGCGGCGATATTTCCGTGGAGAGCGAAGTCGGAAAAGGAAGTACCTTTACCGTGAAGATCAGGAGGGCAGCAGATGGAAAAACTCAAAAAAATCCTTAAAATGATATTCTGCCTGCCCCCGCTCCCGACGGTTTTGGCAGCTTTTTTTGGCTACGGCTTTGTAATCGCCGTGTTTGCGTTCGATATACAAAACCCAATCCTGCAATATGCCGCCTATCTGGCCTCCGCTTATGCGCTGATCGTCACCTGCACGGGAATTGTCTACGTCAATGCGGCCATAGCCGGTGTCAAAAAGTTTGTCGGCCATCATCCGCTGATGAAAAAATTCCGTTCCACCAAGGTGGGCGAAAAATACATGACCGATGTGCGTTTTCGGACGGGAGTTTCGCTGTATCAGGGCTTTTTCGTAAATCTTTTGTATATCGTCATGAAGCTGGTATCGGGCATTGTGTACCGCTCCGCATGGTTCATCGCGTTGGCAGTCTACTACATCCTGCTGGCTGTGATGCGCTTTCTGCTTGTGCGGCGGCTGAATGTGCGGGACGAAGCATCGGAGCTGCGCCGTTACCGGCTGTGCGGGATTATGCTTTTGTTCATGAATCAGGCGCTTGCCGGAATCGTTGTCTTTATGGTGCATCAGAACCGGGGCTTTGACTATCCGGGACTGCTGATCTACGCCATGGCCGCTTATGCCTTCTATGCCGTCACGATAGCCATTATCAATATCGTAAAGACCCGAAAGCATAAAAGCCCGATCCTTTCAGCTGCCAAAGCAATCAATCTTGTGGCGGCCATGGTATCGATCCTCTCGCTGGAAACCGCAATGCTGGCACGGTTCGGCGGGGACGACGATCCGCTGTTCCGTCAGGTCATGACCGGCGCGACAGGAGGCGGCGTCTGTACCATCGTGATCGGCATGGCGATCTATATGATCTGGCGGGCGAATAAAAATCTGAAAAAAATTGAAATTGACAATTCTCAAACTTACAATTCTCAAATATAACTTGAGTGTTTCGCAAACGGTTGCCTGTTACAATAACCGCAGAATCCTGAAAGGAGTCATGGATCATGGAAGATAAGAAAGAAACCTTTACCTATACCTATTCCGCAAAGGAGCAGGAAGAAATCAAGAAGATTCGGGACAAATATGCGCCCCCGACAAAAGAAGAAACCTCGATGGAACAACTTCGCCGTCTGGACGAGAGTGCTACAAAGGGAGCGACCGTTGTCTCGCTGGCCGTCGGGATCATCAGCACCCTGATTTTAGGCGTGGGGATGTGCTGCACAATGCTTCCCGGCTGGGAGCAGTATTTCATTCCGGGCATTGTGATCGGTGTGGCCGGCATCATCGGCGTGATCGCGGCTTATCCGATTTACACACACATGGTCAGACGCAAGAGGGCAAAGCTGGCCCCTGAAATCATGCGGCTGTCGGACGAGTTGATGAAGTGACAACCGTAAATCAGACAATTTGCGCTGACGCCGGCAAGGCCTGCAAGATCAATACCGGTTCCTGCGGATCTACCAATCCGCGAGGTCGCGCTTTACAAGCGGGTATTGGCTCTGTCCCGGCGCACAGAGACGCATAAATGATCTGGACAAAATCATCCAGAGGCTTTATGAGGATTTCGCTCATATCACCATGATCAGGGTTCCCGCGCCGATGAGCACGCAGCCGATCAGGGATTTCACCGTGAATTCCTCGTGCAGGAAGATAAATGCCAGGATCAGCGTGATGACCACGCTCAGCTTGTCGATGGGGACCACCTTGGAGGCCTCGCCAATCTGCAGGGCGCGGTAATAGCAGAGCCAGGAGGCTCCGGTGGCCAGGCCGGACAGGATCAGGAAAATCCAGCTTTTCCGGCTGATTTCTCCGATACCGCCCTGGACGTTGGTGAGAAATACCATGATCCAGGCCATAACTACCACGACTACCGTCCGGATGGCGGTGGCCAGGTTGGAATTGACACCGTCGATGCCGATCTTGGCCAGTATGGAAGTGAGCGCCGCAAAGACGGCGGAAAGAAGCGCGAAAATCATCCACATAGCAGTTCCTCCTGATTTTTTCTCTATTGTTGTTCAGCGGAATTCCTCTTATGTATTTCACAATATCCGTTTTTTATTTTGCGCACCAACCTGAGGCGTAATTTCCACTGATGGATACATATTGTGCGATTGTTTCATTTATTATATAGCGGGAAATTGGGAATGTAAAGCAAATGTAATGCTTGCAAAACCCCAGAATTTGTGTGTATAATAGTCCTTGAATAACAAGATATGGAGGAGATTATGGCTAAAGCACAGTATAACGCGGAGAGTATCACGGTTCTGGAGGGGCTGGAGGCGGTCCGGAGAAGGCCGGGTATGTATATCGGCGGCGTAGGCAGCAAGGGCTTGAACCATTTGATTTATGAGGTGCTGGACAATTCAGTGGACGAGCATCTGGCCGGCTACTGCAGCCAGATCTGGGTGACGCTGGAGGCGGACGGTTCCTGTACTGTGCGGGACAACGGCCGTGGGATTCCGGTGGAGATGCACAAGAAGGGGGTGTCGGCCACCCGTGTGGTGCTGACGACCCTTCACGCCGGAGGCAAATTTGACAATGACGCCTATAAGACCAGCGGCGGCCTTCACGGCGTAGGTTCTTCCGTGGTCAACGCCCTGTCGGAACATATGGATGTGAAAGTGTATAAGGGCGGGCTGATCCACCATGACGAGTACAGGCGGGGGAAACCCGTTGTCAAGCTGGAGAACGGCCTTCTGCCGGTTCTGGGCAAGACAAAGGAGACCGGCACGGAGATCAACTTCCTGCCGGACGGAGAGATTTTCGAGAAGACCCGGTTCAAGGCCGACTGGCTGAAGAGCCGGATTCATGAGACGGCTTACCTAAATCCCGGGCTTACCATTCACTATGCCAACCGGCGGCCGGGGGAGGAAGAAACCGTGGATTACGCGGAGCCGGATGGTATCGTGGCTTATGTGAAGGAGCTGAACACAGGCAAGACGCCTATTCACGATCCGGTCTATTTTAAAGGAGAGATGGATAAGATCGAGGTGGAGGTAGCTTTCCAGTTCGTGGATACCTTCGAGGAGAATATCCTGGGCTTCTGCAACAATATTTTCACCCAGGAGGGCGGCACCCATCTGGTGGGCTTTAAGACGAAATTTACCATGCTGATCAATTCCTACGCCAAGGAGCTGGGGATCCTGAAGGATAAGGACGCCAATTTCACCGGCGCGGACACGAGAAACGGCATGACGGCGGTGGTGGCCATCAAGCATCCGGATCCCATTTTTGAGGGCCAGACCAAGACCAAGCTGGCCAGCGCCGACGCCACCAAGGCGGTATTTTCCATCTGCGGCGACGAACTGCAGATGTATTTTGACCGGAACGTGGAGGTGCTGAAGGGGATCATCGGCTGCGCGGAGAAATCGGCCAAGATCCGCCGGGCGGAAGAGAAGGCCAAGACGAACATGCTGACCAAGTCCAAATTCTCCTTTGACAGCAACGGCAAGCTGGCCAACTGCGAGAGCCGGGACGCGGAGAAATGCGAGATCTTCATTGTGGAGGGGGATTCCGCGGGCGGCTCCGCCAAGACGGCCCGCAACCGGATGTACCAGGCTATCCTGCCTATCCGGGGCAAGATCCTGAACGTGGAGAAGGCGTCCATGGACAAGGTGCTGGCCAACGTGGAGATCAAGACCATGATCAATTCCTTTGGCTGCGGTTTTTCCGAGGGCTACGGCAACGATTTTGACATCAGCAAGCTGCGGTACCACAAGATCATTCTCATGACCGACGCGGATGTGGACGGAAGCCACATCGACACGCTGCTTCTTACGTTTTTGTACCGGTTCATGCCGGATCTGATCTACAACGGCCACGTATATATCGCCATGCCGCCCCTGTTTAAGGTGATCCCAAAGAAGGGGGAGGAGCAGTATCTGTATGACGAGCGGGAGCTGGAGAAGTACCGGAAGACCCATACCGGGGATTTCACCCTCCAGCGGTACAAGGGCCTGGGGGAAATGGATGCGGAGCAGCTGTGGGAGACCACTCTGGACCCGGAGCGGCGGGTGCTGAAGCGGGTGGAGATCGAGGACGCCCGCATGGCGTCGGAGATTACGGAGATGCTTATGGGAAATGATGTGCCGCCCAGACGGCAGTTTATTTATGACCACGCCAACGAGGCGGAGATCGACGCGTAGCCGCCGGAGGGCTGCTTCCGGACAGGAGAGGCCCGGATGGTGACGATATGACCCGGGAGGAAATCAGGAGATAAGCCGCCGGAACACCGGCGGAGACAGAAACGGAAAACAGGCTGCCGGAGGGCCGGCGGCGGGAGAGAGGATAGAGAACGTATGGCAGAGAAGATTTTAACCACAGAATACTCGGAGGAGATGCAGCGGAGCTACATGAACTACTCCATGAGCGTCATCACCGCCAGAGCGATCCCGGACGCCAGGGACGGCTTAAAGCCGGTGCAGCGGCGCGTCCTCTACGATATGAGCGAGCTGCGGCTGGGCCACGACAAGCCCCACCGGAAATCGGCCCGTATCGTAGGCGATACCATGGGTAAATACCATCCCCACGGCGACAGCTCCATCTATGACACCCTGGTGGTCATGTCCCAGGGCTTTAAGAAGGGCATGGCGCTGGTGGACGGTCACGGGAATTTCGGCTCCATCGAGGGAGACGGAGCCGCCGCCATGCGTTACACGGAGGCCAGGCTTGAGAAATTTACGGAGGAGGTCTATCTGAAGGATCTGGACAAGACCGTGGATTTCGTGCCCAACTATGACGAGACGGAGAAGGAACCGGAGGTTCTGCCGGTGAGGGTCCCCAACCTGTTGATCAATGGGGCCGAGGGAATCGCCGTGGGCATGAGCACCAGCATCCCGCCCCACAATCTGGGTGAGGTCATCGACGCGGTCCGGGCTTATATCAAGAATCCGGAGATTTCCACGGAAGAGTTGATGCAGTACCTGCCGGGACCGGATTTCCCCACCGGCGGGATCATTTCCAACAAAAGCGACCTGCCGGCGATCTATGAGACCGGCGCGGGTAAGATCAAGCTGCGGGGCCGGGTGTCGGTGGAGCTGGGGCGGCGGAGGTCAGACAAGGATAAGCTGGTGATCACCCAGATCCCTTATACCATGATCGGCGCCGGGATCAATAAATTCCTGATGGACGTGGCGGATCTGGTGGAATCCAGGAAGCTGCCGGATGTGACCGATATCTCCAACCAGTCCAACAAAGAGGGAATCCGTATCGTCCTGGAGCTCAAAAAAGACGCGGATGTGGAGAAGATCAAGAACATTCTCTACAAGAAGACCAAGCTGGAGGACACCTACGGCGTCAATATGCTGGCCATCGTGGATGGCCGGCCGGAGACCCTGAATCTGAGAGGAATCCTGAAAAATTATCTGGATTTCCAGTATAAGAACAATACCCGCAAATACCAGGTGCTTTTGGATAAGGAACTGGAGCGGAAGGAGGTTCAGGAGGGCCTGATCGCCGCCTGCGACGCCATTGACCTGATCATTGCCGTGCTGCGGGGTTCCCGGAACCTGAAGGACGCCAAGGCCTGTCTCACCACCGGCGACACCAGCAAGATCAAATTCAGAACCAAGGCCATGGAAAAAGACGCCAAACAGCTCCATTTCACGGAGCGTCAGGCGGCTGCCATCCTGGAGATGCGGCTGTACAAGCTGATCGGCCTGGAGATTCTGGCCCTGAAGAAGGAGTATGACGAGACGATCAAGAAGATTGACCGGTACCGTCAGATCCTGGGAAGCAAGGAGACCATGGACCAGGTGATCCTGGAGGACCTGGACGCGATCCAGGAGGAATTTGCCATGATCCGCATGACGGATCTGGAGGACAGCCAGGAGGCCGTCTATGAGGAGCCTGTCATGGAGGCCCAGGAAGTAGTCTTCGTCATGGACCGGTTCGGCTACTGTCGTCTGTTGGACAAAAACACCTATGAGCGGAACCGGGAGACGGTGGACGGGGAGAATCCTTATGTGCTCCGCTGCATGAACACCGACAAGCTGTGCATTTTCACCGACACCGGTTTTATGCACCAGATCAAGGTGCAGGATATTCCGTTTGCCAAGCTGCGGGACAAGGGAACCCCCATCGAGAACATCAGCAAATACGACGGCAAGAAGGAGAAGATTCTGTATCTTACCGGCCTGGAGGATATGCTGGGCAAAAAGCTGATCTTCGCCACGGAGATGGCCCTGGTGAAACAGGTGCCGGCGGAGGAATTCATCACCAACAACCGGACGGTGTCAGCTACCAAATTCCAGGACGGCGATAAGCTGGTGACGGTCCGCCCGGCCTCCGGCGGGGACGCGGTGGCCCAGACGGAAGCCGGCTATTTCCTGCGGTTCGCCCAGGATGAGATTTCCGAGATGAAGAAGAATTCCAAGGGCGTCCGGGCAGTCAGGCTGGAGAAGAACGACAAGCTGGAACATTTATATCTGGTGAACGAGGATCAGACCATCGTCTACAAGAAGAAGGAGATTCAGCTGAACCGGCTGCGTGTGGCAAAGCGGGACGGGAAGGGCGTGAAGGCCCGGGTATAGCCGGGGTCGTCTCGGTTGAAAGAAAGCAGGAAAGTAAGTTAAGAAAAATATAGACAAGTAAGAGAGCGCGTAAGCAGGTAAAATATATGGCCGGGGGGAGAGAGCGAACTGTCCCTGTACCGGCGGTTCATTAAAATCAGGAGGGATTTATCATGGCAGATTCAAGAGTACCGACACCCCACATTCAGGCGCTGGAGGGAGAGATTGCTGAGACCATACTGCTGCCCGGCGACCCGCTGCGGGCCAAATTTATCGCGGATCATTTTCTGACTGACGTGAAACAGTTTAATTCCACCCGGAATATGCTGGGCTTTACCGGCCGCTACAATGGGAAACCGGTGTCTGTCATGGGTACCGGCATGGGCTGCCCGTCCATCGGGATCTATTCTTATGAGCTGATTCATTTTTACGGGGTGAAGAACCTGATCCGGGTGGGAACCGCCGGGGCCCTGAATCCCAAATGTAAGGTTCGGGATATGGTTTTCGGCATGGGGGCCTGTACCACCTCCAACTATGTGCGGCTTTTCGGCCTGCCGGGGGATTATTCCTGTATCGCCAGCTTCGAGCTGCTGTCGAAGGCGGTGGATACGGCCAAATCCATGGGACTTACCTATCATGTGGGCAATATTTTAAGCTCCGACATGTTCTACAATCCGGAGAAGCAGGTGACCGGCGGTATGACCTGGACCGATATGGGTGTGCTGGCGGTGGAAATGGAGGCGGCGGCCCTTTACAGCAACGCTGCGGCAGCGGGAGCCAACGCCCTGTGCATCTGCACCATTTCCGATTCGGAGATCACCGGGGAGGTGACCACGGCGGAAGAACGGCAGACCACGTTTACCAATATGATGAAGGTGGCCCTGTCGCTGGCGTAGGAGCAGAAGAGCCTGTTCTGGCAGCGGGAAGACGATTGGAGGGAAACATCTAAAATGGAAGTATGGGATTTGTATACGAAATATCGGGAACCGATGGGACGGACCCATATCCGGGGACAGGTGATTGGGGAAGAACTTTTTCATATTACAGTCCATGTGTGGATACGCAATTCCCGGGGAGAGTATCTCATGTCCCAGAGAGCTTCGGACCGGCCCCTTTATCCGTGTCTCTGGGAATGTCCCGGCGGTTCCGTGCTGGCAGGAGAGACCAGCATTTGCGGCGCCGTCCGTGAGGTGAAGGAGGAAGTGGGAATCGATCTGTCTCCGGAAAACGGAAGGCTTCTGTTTACGAAAATCAGGGGCGTGATGGACGGAGTTCCTTATCATGATATCAAGGATGTCTGGCTGTTTGACTGTAACAGTGAGGCGGACCTTTCCCGTGCATCCACAGCGGAGGTGAGCCGGTGCCGTTTTATGAAGCCGGATGAGATAGAGAAACTGATCGAGGCAGGGGAATGTGTTCCTGTGCTTCGGTATTTTCCATTTGCATGGAAGGATGGATTGCTGGATAGTGATTGTTTCGGAGGCATAACCGAGAAGAACGAAGCGGCTGAACCGGGAGATACAGCCGGAGTGAGAGGTGCGGCTGAATCGGGAGGAACCGTTAGGGAGAACGAAGCAGTCGAATCGGGAGGAGCAGCCAGAGTGAATGCTTCAGTTGAACCGGAAGGAATAGTTGGGATAAGCGGCGTGGGTGAACCGGGAAGTACGGTTGGTGTAAGCAGCGCAGACCGGCGAAAAAAGGCGAATTACAGGAATATAATCGGTAAGACAGTCAGCGGAAAGATTGACTGTCCCATGGGTTCTCGCCATCCCAGGCATCCGGAGATCCTCTATCCGGTGAATTACGGGTATGTGGAGGAGATCCTTTCCTGCGGCAGTGACAGTCCGGAAGAGAAGGTATCCTGTGGCGGAGATAGTCTGGAAGGGAAGATATCCTGCGGCGGAGACAGTCTGGAAGAGAAAGTATCCTGCAGCGGAGACAGTCCGGAAGAGAAGGTATCCTGCGGCGGAGACAGTCTGAAAGGAAAGATACTAGGCGGCGACGGCGAGGCGCAGGATGTCTATGTGCTGGGAATGTCCGGGCCTGCGAAGCGGTTTACCGGCCATGTGGCAGCGGTGTATCATCGGTTTGATGACGCGGAGGATAAATGGATCGTGACAGCCGATGGACAGGATTTCACGGACGATCAGATCTTAGGAGAGATTTATTTTCAGGAACAGTATTATAATGGAAAGCTATACCGGTGAACAGCTGTGCGGCTGATCTTTAAGGGACAGTTTTTAACGGCAGAACAGAAGTGGAATAGAAGGGAGAAAGAGATTGCAGATCCGTCAGATGAAGATAGAAGATTACGATGGCGTATATGACCTGTGGATTCATACGTCCGGCATGGGGCTTAACAATCTGGACGACAGCCGTCAGGGGATCGAGAAGTATCTGCGGCGGAATCCTACGACTTGTTTTGTAGCGGAGGAGAAAGGCAGGATCATCGGCGCGATCCTGTCCGGCCATGATGGGCGCAGAGGATATATCTACCATACGACGGTTCATGAGGATTTCCAGGGGCGGGGTATCGGCAGGGAACTGGTGGAGCGCGTCATGAGCGCTTTGGAGGCGGAAGGAATCAATAAAGCCGCTCTGGTGGCTTTCGCCCGCAACGAGTCCGGCAATGGCTTCTGGGAGCGGCTGGGATTCACCAGCCGGGAGGATCTGGTGTACCGGAATAAGAGTATCCGTCAGATGGTGCGGATGGATACATAGACCGAAAATCCACTTGATATTGTGAGCGGCGCAGAGAGTTTTCTCGACGAGTATAAGTTGTGGAATTATATAATTGCAAAACGTGCGAAAACATGATTTAATCCTATTGCAAAACGTGAAATATACTACAGAAAATGTGCTGCAAAACGTGAATCAAGGAAAGGCTGAATGCGTTCAAGTTGTTTCAGAATGACAGCGGGTTATTGTGTGCGGCGGGGCTGGGAAACGTTCAATTTCCCATTCTTCAGGGAGATCTGTCGGTGAATATGGGCAGTATTCTGGAAAATGTGTTCGCGGTCCAATTGGTCTCAAATGGCTTCGAGCTTCGTTATCTGAATAAGCGTAACGTCGGAGAGCTGGATTTCGTCATACAAAAGGGTACGCAGATCATTCCCCTGGAAATCAAATCGGGGAAAGATTATCATCTTCATGCCGCGCTGAATCATGCCTTGGATGTAAAGGAGTGGGCGCTTGCGGAAGGAATTGTATTTGGCGCATGTAATGTTGAAACTGAAGGGTCCGTGCGTTACCTTCCGTGGTATATGATCATGTTTTTGGTACAAGAGCGGCTGCCGGCGCATTTCACGGCAGTTCCCGACTTATCGGCGCTTGCGGAATTTGACGCCGGAGAGAGTGAGGACGTAACTCCATTCGTCAAATAAATTATGTTGTATGTTAAGAAAATTTAGATTACGTCAGTGGGGCTGTCGGTTAATACCGATTTTTGACCCCTGACAAACAAAGAGGGGATGATCCCGCAGAATTCAGGCTTTTCTTAAGCTGGAATTCCTTGCGGGACCATCTTCTCTTTTTCATGCCCCCTATTTTAGGGCGCAAAACCCCCTTTTCTGGATTTTACGGAGCTCTCTTCTGATTAAACCGCTTTCTGCTCCTTTTTCCCCTCATATTCTTCGATCTCATGATGTAAAAACCGATGGTATTTCATGATGTTCCGGCCTATGACATACAGCATGAACTCTTTATATACTTTCTCTTTTGAACGGTAGTGGAACCGCCGGAAGTTTTCATTCTCCTTGATATCCCCAAAGTGCCCTTCGGTCTGGATCGACCGGATCTGTCTCTTTCGGATCCCTTCCTCACTCTGAATATTTGCATTGCTTTCTTCCTTCAGCTCTTCCCATCGTTCATTGATCTTCATCACCTTATTCCGATCCGGATCCTTCTGGGCGTCGTACCTGTAAAGACATTCCGATTTATGCTCGCAGCCACTGCAGTCCGCACAGCCGTATACTTCCACTGTCTGGGTGTAACCGTCCCGCTCTTTGCTTTCCGTCCGGATATGGCGCAGTTCCCTTCCGTCATGGCAGATGTAATAATGCTCATCTTCATAAACGGCATAGGTCATATTGTAATACTTTCCGATGTCTTTTTGAAAAGCGCACGTCTTCCGCTTCTCATGGTCCTGAAGCTTGATGAAGCTTCGGATCCTATTCTCCTGCAGATACAGCAGGTTCTTTTCACTGCAGTAGCCACTGTCGGCCGTCACCGCCTCCAAGGTATCCCCGAACACGCTCCTGTGCTTTTCCAGAACCGGGACCAGGGTATTGTAATCGGTCCGGTCATTACTCACGTAACCGTGGACAATAAAGTAATTCTCCACCGCTATCTGGACATTGTATGCCGGTTTTAACTGTCCGTTCAGCATATGGTCTTCTTTCATTCGCATGAATGTGGCTTCCAGGTCTGTCTTTGAATAGCTGTTGCGGTCTTTCCCCATGATCTCAAAGCATTCTTTATATTCCATCAGGCGGCTGCCGCATGCTTCCAGCTCATCATAGAGTTTCTGGATCTCCGGCTTATGTTTTCCCTTTCCGAAAACAAAGCCGATCCCTTCCCCTTCCGCAATCCGCATCAGGTTCTTCTGCAGTTTCAGGATCTCAAGCGGGGAACAGTTGTCGATCTCGATCAGGGCATCGTTGGGGATCTTCTTGTGTTTTGTCAGTTTCCGTTTTCGGTTTTCTTCGATGATCTTCCTGACTTTGTCCATCCCTTCGATAATGAACATATGGGCATCCCCAAGGTCATATTTGGATCCATAGCCGTTCTCAGCCAGGAAGGCATTATATTTGGCATAAAGGGTGTCTATCGTATCCAGAAGTCCCGCCAGATGATAATTAAGTGTCCCGCGCCAGACAAACGTATACCGGTTGGCATTTGCTTCGATCTTTGTCCCATCGATGTAAAGTTCTTTCAGGGTGACAAGGCCTTCCTTTTCCAGACGGCGCATAAACTGGTGGTTCAATTCCTCCAGGACTTCCCCCGTGAGCTTTTTCCCTTTAAAATCATAAAAGGCATCCCTCTTTGGCTTTTGTCCTTTCGTCAGCCAGATGAACGCCAGATCCCTCTGGCATAGATCTACAATACGGTCAACCGCCCGGACACCCCGCATGTTTGCGTAGGTAACAACAGAATAGAGCATGATCGGGTTAAACCCGGTTCTTCCCTGGTCTGAATAACAGGCCAGAAGGCCTGAAAAATCTAATTCCTCCATCACTTTTTTCAGGGTATAGACTGGATCGTCATCGGGTAAACTCAATTCGAAAAAACTAAAGTTAATTTTCTGTTGCCCCAGATCAAAAAAGTCGTTATAATAATCTTGTTTGAGCATAGTTTCATTATAACATGAAACGGGAAAAAGATGGTTGTCGTTAGCCATCTTTTTTCTTTTTTGAAAAAAATTTCAGGGGCCGGCGTAGCTCGATTGAGTTACGCTGGCCCCTGGTTGGAGCTATCTATTTCCCGACAGCCCCTTCTGCAGCGGCCCTTCCCATTGAGGTGAGTCAGGTTTTGACCGGCAGGCGGACAGTGAAGCAGCTTCCGCCTGCTTTTGCGTCAGTATGCGGGCAGAGCGCCAGTGACGATCTGCTCATATTTGCGTCTGTCACTTCGATGGAACCGCCGTGAAGATGTACCAGCTCTTTGGCAATGCTCAGGCCAAGGCCAAAGTGGGATTTGTCGCTGCGGGCGGAATCGGCCCGGTAGAAGCGGTCAAAGATACGCGCTTTGTCGCTGTCGGGAATTCCGGGGCCCTGATCGATGACGCGCAGAATCACTTCATCGGATTTCCGCGCGGCAGCTGTCTCCGCTTGAATCCGAATTTCCCGGCCGGCAGGGGTGTAGGTCATGGCGTTGTCCAAAAGGATTGCCAGTACCTGACGGATGCGCTCGCCATCGGCAGAGAGTGTGGGAAGGGGTTGCCGGGGCAGCTCCAGTTTCAGGGAAATGCCTTTCTGACGGCAGAGGGGCAGATAGGCTTCATATGTCTCAATCAGAAGGGTGTCCATGTCGGTTTCAGTACGGTTCAGCCGCCAGGTTCTGGCGTCGGCGGAGGCCAGAAGCAGCATATCATCCACAAGCCGCGACATGCGCCCGCACTCGCTGTCGAGAGAGGAGAGAATGGAATCCGGGGCAGTCCGGGGAACAGCCTTCTCTGATGAGTGGGCTTCTGGGGAATGGTCCGGGATTTCGGCCGTTACTGCGCGCAGAGCGGCAATGCCGGAGCGGAGCACTGCCAGAGGCGAGCGCAGTTCATGGGAGGCAGCCGCGATGAATTCGGCCTGCCGCTGCTGGCTTTCTGCCACAGGTTTCAGGGACCATCCCACAAACCTCCAGCTGATGGCGGTCAGGCACAGGATTCCCAGCAGTTCCAGGAAAAACAGCTGGAGAAGGGGTTCGCGAAGCGCGGAGGTTATGGGAGGCACATAGGAAATCAGGCACAGGGAGCGGACAGATTTTCCGTAGGGGATCACCATTACGCGGCCATAATATGTTTCCCCGGAATCCCCCTGAAATGTAAGCAGGGAACTGGTGATGGAGGAGGAGGAGACGGGCCGGGCTGTGGTGAATACATTTTCCTCTTCGGCCAGAGATTTTGCCTGGCGGATCAGTTCCTGCCGTTTGGTTCGGGGAGACCAGGAGCCGGCATAGAGGAGTGGAGAACCGTTTTCCTCAATATGAATGACGGCCGAGTTGGAGGCTTCCGTCTGAGCCAGATAGCTTTGGGAGATAGAAAGGTCCGACTGAAGGCGAAACCGGAGGGATTCCCACAGACGGGAGAACTCGTCCAACTGACTTTGACGGACATCCCGGACGCGGGTCAGAAGGGACACGGCCAGAACCAGCGTCAGGATCAGAGAGGTGGTGACGGCATAGAGGCAGGTAAGGCGCCGCCGCAGAGTGAGAATGGATTTGGTATTCATAGCTGGTCTCCATGATGATTTTGCAGGATTGGCCGGTGGTTAGCCGGTCGTAACGGGTTTCAGTCAGAAGCGCCGGCTTCCGTACCGATCAGCTGATAGCCGACGCCGTGGACGGTGACCAGCCTGGCATGGGCCTTTACTGCGGCCAGCCGCCTGCGCAGAAAATAGATATAATTGTCCAGGTTGCCGTCTTCCACCTCGGCGGAAGAGCCCCAGACGTAGGAGAGGATCCGCCCTCTGGGCAGGGTCTGCCCGGGATGCTTCAGGAAACATTCCAGAAGGGCCGATTCCCGGCGGGACAGATTCACCGACAACTCCCCGCAGGTCAGCAGCCGGTTTTCCGGTTCCAGGCACAGGCCAAAGGCCGAAAGCCGTGTCAGATCCTGAAGCCTGGCCGGCCGCCTTGTGACGGCGCGGATCCGTGCCATCAGTTCTTCTACGGCGAAAGGCTTTACCAGATAGTCGTCGGCTCCCGCGTCTAGGCCGTCGATCCGGTCTCCCAGCCGGTCCAGTGCGGTGGCCAGGATCACAGGCGTCTGAACCCCCTGGCGGCGCAGGCTCTGAAGCACCGTCAGCCCGTCGATGCCCGGCAGCATCCGGTCCAGAATGATGGCGTCATAGGGCTGGTTTTTGGCGCAGTAGAGACCATCGTCGCCGGAGTGGCAGCATTCCGTTTCGTATCCGGCCGCCTTCAAAGCCAGAATGATATTTCTGCATAAGTCTTTGTCGTCTTCAATCATCAGAATCCGCATGAAATTTTCCCCTTTTTACTGCTGGATTTTACGGTCTGCAGAGTTTCCACAATAATTATTTTAACATAGATTTCTCTAAACTATCTTTAAAACTTATAATTTTAACAATTCACAGCTGTTTTGGAAATTGAGTGTAATCGAAAAATGAACGTCGTATTATGTAATTTGGCGATTTCTTGCGGCTCTGATATTAATGTGTTATACTTAAAGAAACGAAAGATTTGGATGGGAGGACTCTGATGGATGGAATATCTGGCACATGTTTCTGAAGATGGATTGAGAGAACAGCTGTTAAGGGATCATCTCTATGGTACCGCAGAACTGGCCGGCGAGTTTGCGGATGTATTTCATCATAAGAGTCTGGGATATTTGTGTGGTTTGCTGCATGACATCGGCAAATACTCAGGGGTGTTTCAGAAACGGATACGCGGTGATGGGATAAAGGTCGATCATTCTACAGCCGGCGCGTTAGAATTAAAGGGGCTTCATGCGTTTTGGGCGGCCTATTGTGTTGCCGGTCATCATGCCGGCTTGCCGGATGGGAGCATAGGAGCAGCAAATGATGGGAAAGTAACGCCTCTGAAAGAACGCCTGAAGAAAAAGCCTCCGGATTATCAATTCTTTAAAAACGAGATAAAAGTTCCCCCTGTTACTTCTCCCCTTTTTGAAATTTTTAATTATGATGGGGAAGAAAGAGGAATTTTTAGCGTCACTTTTTTTATCCGGATGATGTATTCCTGCCTGGTGGACGCGGATTATCTGGATACGGAAAGGTTTGTGCGGGGAACAAAACGCAGCTATCCCTATGATTCTATAGAAACGCTGAAATCCCGGCTGGATGCGTATGTTGCTCCCTGGTTATCAGGGCAGGATAAAGGGTTATTGAATACGAAGAGGACAGAAATCCTGAAGGCCTGCTTGGAAAAAGGAAAAGAAGAGCAGGGAATTTATTATCTTACAGTTCCCACAGGCGGCGGGAAAACTGTCTCGTCTATGGCGTTTGCCTTAAATCATGCTTTGAAGTATAATTTAAAAAGAATCATATATGTGATTCCGTACACCAGTATTATTGAACAGAACGCTGAGGTTTTCAGCAATATTTTGGGAGACAGCCAGGTATTGGAGCATCACAGTAATGCGGAGTATTCCGACTCGGACAAGGATGAACTGAATTTAAAGCAGCTGGCGGCGGAAAACTGGGATGTTCCGGTGGTGGTGACTACCGGGGTGCAGTTTTTTGAATCGCTTTTTGCCAGTAAATCTTCCAAATGCCGCAAGCTTCATAATATTGCGGGAAGCGTTTTGATTTTTGATGAAGCCCAGATGCTTCCTGCGGATTATTTGCGGCCTTGCCTGCGGGCAGTCAATGAACTGGTTTTAAATTATGGCTGTACAGCGGTTCTGTGTACGGCTACTCAGCCTGCCCTGGAATCTATGCTGCCCAAACGGCTGGTACGGGGAGAAATCTGTCCGGAAGCGGATAAACAATATGAAGTGTTTCGAAGAACCGTGCTGGTGAAAGAAGATGATATGACGATTGATCAGTTGGCGGAACGTCTGGAAAGCGAATCGCAGGTTCTTTGCATCCTGAACACAAAGGCGATGGTTCGAAGGGTTTTCGATAAGATTGATGATAAAACTGGCCTTTTTCATCTGTCTACCAATATGTATCCGGAACATCGGAAGAGAGTATTAAAAGGTATCAAAGAGCGTCTGGCGAAGGGAGAACCCTGCCGTGTGGTTGCCACCAGTCTGGTAGAAGCCGGTGTGGATCTGGATTTCCAGACGGTGTACCGGGAGTTGGCCGGCGTGGACTCCGTGATACAGGCCGCCGGCCGGTGCAATCGGGAAGGGAAAAGAGCTGCGGAGGACAGCGTGACTCATGTGTTCCGCTTTGTGCAGGAGGAAAGGAAGAGCAACATTTCCATGAAACAAAATATTGTCATAGCGGAACAGATTATGGATGAGTATGAAGACATGGGTTCACCGGCTGCTGTTCACGAATATTTTTCCCGATTGTTCTATGTAAAAGGTGAAGGACTGGATAAGAAAGAGATATTGAAGTCCCTAAACGACTGCAGCATCAATGCGATTCCGTTTCGCGCGGTTGCAAATGAATTTCATATTATCCAGGAAAATACCAGAATGGTTATGGTGGCGCGAGAACCGGAAGCGAAGGAACTGGAGCGGCAGCTGCGGTACGGTGTGAAAACAAGAGCGCTTATGCGAAAAGTGGGACATTACACGGTAAATGTTTTTGAAAAAACATATGAATATATGTTGGCTGCCGGGATGTTGGATGAGATCGATGAGACGATTGCGATACTGCGGGAGGGAGATCGCTACTCAGAGGAGATAGGGTTAAAGACAGATGTGAGTTTGGGAGAGGGGATTTTTTTATAGAGAAAAAGGCTGAACTTTATAAAGCAGCCTTTTCCTTCCTTCCGCAAAGTTATTATTTCAATCCGCAGAAATTTTCTGACAGACTTAATATATCATAAAAAAAATAAAAATTCAATAAATTTGCTGAAATTTGTTGCGCTTTTGAAATGATTATAGTATAATTAAATTTAAGGAACAGCCGTGTTACCGGGTGGTTTGGCCTCATTCTACAGAAGAATGGGGGTGGTGCAGCATGAAGAACGAATTTGATTTTCATGATCTTATGCAGTTTGGATTGTTTTTGATTGCACTGCTGACGTTCATTTACATGATCTGTCACTGATTTTTACATAGAAAAACCACCCCGATACTTTGCCGAGTGACGGGTGGAATTTCTATTTCTCACTGGGCCAAACCACTTGTGGACGGCTGTTCCTTTTATAAAATTGTAACACATGTTTCTTATAAATGCAAGAATCAGATTCTAATACGTGGAGGTGATGAAGAGTGTCTTACGGGGTAAAGGTCCGGGTGTGGGGAGATTATGCTCTCTTCTCTCGTCCGGAAATGAAGGTAGAACGCTGCAGTTATGACGCGATGACGCCATCGGCGGCCCGCGGACTTCTGGAGAGTATCTACTGGCATCCGGGATGCCGGTGGGTGATAGACAAGATTTATGTCAGAAAACCCATTCGGTTCACCAGTGTCCGCAGAAATGAGGTGAAGAGCAAAGTTCTGGCCAGCAGCGCCTGGGGAGTCATGAACGGCAGCGGTAAAGACATCAGTGTCAGCAGCAAGGAGCAGATCGTACAGAGGGCGGCGCTGATCCTGAAGGACGTGGATTATGTGATCGAAGCTCATTTTGAGATGACGGAACATGCCAATGCGACGGATAATCCCGGTAAATTCAAAGACATCATTATGCGGCGCCTGCGCAGGGGAGAGTGTTACCATCAGCCGTATTTTGGCTGCCGGGAATTCCCGGCCAATTTTGAATTATATGAGAAAGCGGAAGTGGATACTGCTTATCCGGGTGAGAGGAAAGATCTGGGTTTTATGCTGTATGATATGGATTATTCCGATGCGGCGAACATTCAGCCCATGTTTTTCCGGGCGGTTCTGGAGGATGGGGTGATGAATCTGGAGAATTGTGAGGTGATGCGATGATTCTGCAGGCATTGGCCGGTTATTATGAAAAACTGGCAGAGGAAGGAAAGGTAGAAAGGCCGGGTTGGGGCATTGCCAGAGTTGCCTATGGTTTAGAGCTGGGGTTGGACGGGACAGTGAAGCATGTAGTGCCGCTAAAACAGGAAGAAACAGTTGGCAAAAAGACAGTCTGGAAACCGCAGCCCATGAAAGTCCCGGAACCGGTGACACGATCTTCCGGTATATCAGCCAACTTCCTTTGTGATAATTCCGGCTATATTCTGGGGGCGGACCGGAAAGGGAAGCCAGAGCGGGCAGTCCAGTGTTTTCAGGCTGCGAAGGAAAAACATCTGAGTATTCTTAATGACTGTCGGAGTAAGCCGGCCCGGGCAGTAGCAGCTTTCTTTGAGAATTGGAACCCGCGGGAGGCAGAGAATTACGGACTTTTCCAGGAAGATAAGGAAGAGATTTTCGGGGGAGTCAACCTGGTCTTTCTCTATGAAGGCCGTTATGTACAGGAAGATGAAGAAGTGAGAGAGGCCTGGGAGGACTTTCTTGATCAGAGTAAAAGCGGAGAAAAAGGATTTTGCATGGTCACGGGAAGGCAGGATGAGATTGCCCGGATCCATACTTCGATCAAGGGATTTCCGGGAGCTCAATCCAGCGGAGCGGCTCTGGTATCGTTCAATGCGCCGGCCTTTGAATCCTATGGGAAGGAACAGAGCTTCAACGCCCCGGTGGGTGAAAAGGCTGTGTATGCTTATACATCGGCACTCAGCTATCTGCTCAGGGAGAAGAATTATCATAAGCAGATCGGGGATACGATGGTCGTATATTGGGCAGAAAGCGGAGAACCGGATTATCAGGATATTTTCATGGATATGATGGATCCGCCGTCGGATCATCAGGATCAGTTAAACAGTTTTTTTAAAAATCTGAAAGAAAACAGAAGAGTTGATCTTGACGATGCGGATATACAGCTGTCCATGTCCGAAAAGTTTTTTATCTTGGGACTTGCCCCTAACGCGGCCAGACTTTCCGTCCGATTCTTTTACCAGGATACGTTTGGAAATATTCTGAACAATTTAAAAGTCCATTATGATAATATGAGAATCCGGCGGCCGGTATGGGATACGGTTGAATATGTAGGAATATGGCGTATGCTTCAGGAAACGGTCAATAAAAAGTCCAGGGATAAAAATCCCATGCCGCACATGGCGGCAGGAGTATTACGAGCCATCCTTACCGGCGGTCCTTATCCGGTTTCTCTTTACGATGCCGTAATCGAGAGGGTTCGCGCGGAACAGGACGACGATAACAGCCGGATTCAGAAAATTACCCCGGGACGCGCGGCAATCATAAAAGCATTTTTAATAAAGAATTATAAGGAGGAGGTAACAGTGGCATTAAACGAGAATAATACGAATACTGCTTATATTTTAGGACGTGAATTTGCTCTTTTGGAGGCGATTCAGGAGGCGGCAAATCCTGGAATAAACGCGACGATCAAAGACAGATATTTTAATTCGGCATGCGTAACTCCGGCAGTGGTATTTCCGATACTGTTTCGATTAAAAAACAGTCATATAAAGAAGGTGGATAATAAAGGGTTAGCAATTCATTATGAAAAACAGTTAGGGGAACTTCAGACGAAGATTTCGGTGGCTGATGATCAGACGACAGCATATCCCAAGCAGCTGTCGCTGGAGGAGCAGGGGATGTTTATTTTAGGATATTATCATCAGAATCAGAAACGATATGAGAAAACGAATAAGGAGGAGCGGTAAAATGGCAGAGGCGATTAAAAACAGATATGAGTTTGTAATCCTGTTTGATGTGGAAAATGGTAATCCTAACGGAGATCCGGATGCCGGCAATCTTCCCCGGATTGATCCGGAAAGCGGGTATGGCTTGGTGACTGACGTATGTTTGAAGAGGAAAATCCGCAACTATGTTCAGACAGTGAAAGAAGATCAGGCAGGCTATAAGATTTATATCAAGGAAGATGTGCCCCTTAATCGCAGCGACAATATGGCTTATGAATATCTGGGCGTGAATGAAAAGACCATCAAAGACGCCAAAAAATCCGATCCGAATATCGATGTGAAGATTCGTGATTTTATGTGCCAAAACTTTTTTGATATTCGTACCTTTGGCGCGGTTATGGTTACGTTTGTTAAGGCTGCCTTAAACTGCGGTCAGGTTCGCGGCCCGGTGCAGCTGGGATTTGCCAGAAGCATTGATCCCATTATCAGCCAGGAAGTGACGATTACGAGAATAGCGATCACGACAGAGAAAGACGCGGAAGAGAAGAAAACGGAGATGGGTAGGAAGAACATCGTTCCCTACGCCCTCTATCGCGCGGAAGGCTATATTTCCGCGAATCTGGCCCGGAAAGTGACCGGATTCTCTGAGGATGATCTGGAACTTCTGTGGGAAGCGATTATCAATATGTTTGAAAATGATCATTCCGCGGCAAGAGGGAAGATGGCGGTTCGTGAATTGATCGTATTTAAGCACAGCAAGGAACTGGGAGACTGCCCGGCGTATAAGTTATTCGATGCCGTTCAGGTGGCCAGAAAGGACGGTGTGGAATACCCGAGGAAATATAGCGATTACACGGTAACGATCAGCAATAAGGATATTCCTGAGACGGTGGAAGTATCGAGGAAAATCTGATGGAATACAGGGAAGAAGAGTATTTGATGCTTTCCGGTATTCAGCATTATGTTTTCTGCAAACGGCAGTGGGCCCTGATCCATATTGAGGAGCAATGGCAGGATAATGTACATACTGTTATGGGAGAACTTCTCCATAAAAAAGCGCATGACCGATTTTCCTATGAAAAGAGAGGAGACGAGCTGATTGCCCGCGCTCTTCCGGTTCATTCCCGGCAGCTGGGGATAAGCGGCGAGTGTGATGTGGTGGAGTTTTGGCAGGATGAGGATGGGGTTCCGCTGTTCGGAAAGAAAGGACTGTATCGGCCGTACCCTGTAGAATATAAGAAAGGCAGTCCTAAGACGACGGAGGCGGATATTCTTCAGCTTGTCGCCCAGGCTATGTGTTTGGAGGAGATGTTTTCTGTTTCTGTGGAAGAAGGGGCGCTTTATTACGGCGAAATCCGGCGAAGAGAGCAGGTAGAAATCAGCAGTGAACGAAAAGAAAGGGTAAGAAATATTCTGGAAGAGATGCACGGTATGTATTCCAGAAAATATACGCCTAAGGTTCGGTGGAGCAAAGGCTGCACGGCCTGTTCGCTGAAAGATGTCTGCCTGCCTCGACTGGGCAAGATCGCTTCCGCGAAAAGCTATGTGGAACATACGCTGGGTGAGGAGGATGTATGAAGAAGCTATTGAACACACTGTATCTTACTTCTCCGGATCATTACCTGGCGCTGGACGGAGAAAATGTAATTGTGCTTAATGGCAGTGAGACGGTAGGGAGACTTCCGCTACATAATCTGGAATCCATTGTGTCGTTCGGTTATCGGGGAGCCAGCCCGGCACTTATGGGGGCATGTGCGGACAGAAATATTTCGCTGAGTTTTTTGACCCCACAGGGACAATTTCTGGCGAGAGTAACGGGAAAGACAAAGGGTAATGTGATTCTCCGGAAAAATCAGTTTGAAGCTTCCCTGGATAAAGGGACAAGCTGCGAAATTGCCAGAAACTGTATCCTGGGAAAAGTATACAATTCCAGATGGGTGCTGGAACGGGCTCTGCGGGATCATGAGATGCAGATTGATGCGGAGAGGGTACGTCGTGTCTCCGGGTTCATGAAGGATTCTTTAGAGAAAATCCGTGAATGTACAGATATTGATAAACTGCGGGGCCTGGAAGGCGAAGCTGCCAGTTTATATTTCAGCGTGTTTGAAGAGTTGATCCTCCAGCAGAAGACAGCGTTTTCATTTAGCGGCAGGAATCGGCGGCCGCCGTTGGACCGCGTCAATGCGCTTTTATCTTTTGCGTATACACTTTTAACCAATATGACAGCCTCTGCGCTGGAAAGCGTGGGACTTGATCCTTATGTAGGATTTCTGCATACAGATCGTCCCGGACGTGTTTCCCTGGCACTGGATATGATAGAAGAGCTGCGGCCTGTTTTTGCTGATCGCTTTGTGCTGACATTGATCAACCGCAAGATCGTTGCGGCAAAGAATTTTGTAATCAGGGAAAACGGTGCGGTTCTGATGGATGATGACACAAGGAAAAGAATCCTGACGGAATGGCAGAGCAGAAAAAAAGAAACAATCATGCATCCGTTTCTCAACGAAAAGGTTGAGTGGGGAATGGTGCCATTTGTGCAGGCGATGCTCCTTGCCAGATATTTAAGGGGAGATTTGGACGCATATCCGCCATTATTCTGGAAGTAAAGGGGGAACTTATGCTGGTCTTGATAACTTATGATGTCAATACAGAATCAGAATCCGGCAAAAAACGGCTGCGCAAGGTCGCGAAACAGTGTGTCAATTATGGAAGAAGGGTGCAGAATTCCGTTTTTGAATGTATTCTGGATAACACTCAGTGCTTACGCCTGAAAGCTTTGTTGGCAGAGATTATAGATGAAGAAAAGGATAGCGTCCGTTTTTATTATCTGGGAAATAATCATAAGACAAAGGTGGAGCATATGGGTGTGGAACGCGGCCTGGATGTAGAAGGACCGCTGATTCTGTAAAGTGATTTAAGTCCAAGCGGTGCGAATAGATAGCTCACATAGAATTGCTGTTAGATTCGCACCAGAAAAATGAAGTTTGAAAGGATGCTTTTTCTTAGTTCAAGGACAAAAAGTATCAGTAATTGTAAAAATTGTAGTATTTTATGCTTTATACAAATATGTATGGTTGTACATATTTGCTGTCGCTCCCCGCGAGGGGAGCGTGGATTGAAATTGCCAGCGAGCAGGCCGTTTCCTGTACGTTCAGAACGTCGCTCCCCGCGAGGGGAGCGTGGATTGAAATGGATACGTTGATGGAATCTGCGGAGCCAACTGCCGTCGCTCCCCGCGAGGGGAGCGTGGATTGAAATGATACTTGGGACTCAGGCGACGAAGTGCCGATAGGTCGCTCCCCGCGAGGGGAGCGTGGATTGAAATTACGATAAAGGTATCAAGCGGAAAGGAGAAATCGTCGCTGCCCGCGAGGGGAGCGTGGATTGAAATTCCAAAAAACATAGAAAAATAATGAAGCGTAAAAGTCGCTCCCCGCGAGGGGAGCGTGGATTGAAATAACGAGAAATCCGGCATTGCCACCGCCACGCAGAGTCGCTCCCCGCGAGGGGAGCGTGGATTGAAATTTTGTCGGATTCGTAGTTATATACGATATCCCCGGTCGCTCCCCGCGAGGGGAGCGTGGATTGAAATAGCTTATCAAGGACATGCGGGACAAGCTGGAAGCCTGTCGCTCCCCGCGAGGGGAGCGTGGATTGAAATTTTGAGCGGGAATGTCTGTTATCAGAGCAGCCTGGTCGCTCCCCGCGAGGGGAGCGTGGATTGAAATGCCGGTAATATCTCTGTATATACCTTCCGTGACCGTCGCTCCCCGCGAGGGGAGCGTGGATTGAAATAGTTCTCCCTTTTCACTCCCCTGTACAGCCTCGAGTCGCTCCCCGCGAGGGGAGCGTGGATTGAAATAGCCCGTAAAATCTCCCCATTACGACAGTGGCCCTGTCGCTCCCCGCGAGGGGAGCGTGGATTGAAATCAGAACCTTATGCGAGAGACCGCAGGCATTTCCGGTCGCTCCCCGCGAGGGGAGCGTGGATTGAAATTCCACGCCATGAATGTCCCGGACGCGTACATCATGGTCGCTCCCCGCGAGGGGAGCGTGGATTGAAATGTGACGTCGCGAATATGGTTACGCTACTCCGTAACGTCGCTCCCCGCGAGGGGAGCGTGGATTGAAATAACGCGGCGAATGTGGTAGCTTTGCAGGGGCAGAACGTCGCTCCCCGCGAGGGGAGCGTGGATTGAAATAACGCGGCGAATGTGGTAGCTTTGCAGGGGCAGAACGTCGCTCCCCGCGAGGGGAGCGTGGATTGAAATGGTGATGATTAAGGGGAAATGATATGGGAGAATGTGTCGCTCCCCGCGAGGGGAGCGTGGATTGAAATGGGAAGAGCATTTCCGAGGGCTTCGAGGACATCAGTCGCTCCCCGCGAGGGGAGCGTGGATTGAAATCGGCATATCCGGCGGCTTCTCCGTGCGGCCTGGGTCGCTCCCCGCGAGGGGAGCGTGGATTGAAATCGGCAATATCCAGTTGACGCAGATTAAAAACCTTAGTCGCTCCCCGCGAGGGGAGCGTGGATTGAAATATCAATAACAGCCTCGAAAACCTGCCTGCCGTTAAGTCGCTCCCCGCGAGGGGAGCGTGGATTGAAATCGTAAATCCGGGCACAAAAATAGAGCCTCCCCGGGTCGCTCCCCGCGAGGGGAGCGTGGATTGAAATCATACCAACAGCCGTTCTACCGCTTGGCTGATGGTCGCTCCCCGCGAGGGGAGCGTGGATTGAAATGCGCGGTATCCAGAAGCGGTACCTGAGGGCGGCGTCGCTCCCCGCGAGGGGAGCGTGGATTGAAATGAATGTCATTCTCCATATAAGACCTAGACTCAAATGTCGCTCCCCGCGAGGGGAGCGTGGATTGAAATATCAAGGATATAAAGCAATGTTACATATATGAATCGTCGCTCCCCGCGAGGGGAGCGTGGATTGAAATAGATTCATCAGGAAGTGATTGATCTGACCTATGCGTCGCTCCCCGCGAGGGGAGTGTGGATTGAAATACAATGAGGCCGAAGCGGCAGCTCATCATGGCACTCGTCGCTCCCCGCGAGGGGAGTGTGGATTGAAATTGCGAAATATTTCCGGGAACAGCTGGAGGCTATGTCGCTCCCCGCGAAGGGAGCGTGGATTGAAATTATGACGCCAGGTATATCGACATCCGGGATGGCGTCGCTCCCCGCGAGGGGAGCGCGGATTGAAATGTGTCTTTTCAAGAAGAAATGTGTTTGTGTATTCATACTCCATC
>CANQRW010000029.1 GCA_947626365.1 uncultured Lachnospiraceae bacterium | reverse complement strand
AGTAATCCTTTCTATATGGAGATTATAATCTGCGGCGACTGCGCAGTCGCCGCACCGTTCTTTGTGCTGTTTAACAAGATAGTGCTTCCGGGCTGACTGCAAGGGAGCTAAAGGCTCTTGATAATTCCTGGGCGAAAATATTTGCCGATGACATCTTCCCGGCAATTGACGAAGAACGTTTCCGTATCCTATATTCCACACGACACAGTCCAAGTTCAATACCCCAGTCAACATTTGCGTTGGTGCCCTCATTATAAAAGAACTGTTCCAGATTTCTGACGATGATATCGTAGAAAGCCTGATGCTTGACATCCGTTACCAGTATGCCCTCCATACCACCAGTTATGAAGAACAGCCTTTGAGCGATAAAACACTTTCCTGTTTCCGGAAGCGTTACTATGATTAATAAAAACGGGCACGATGCCCTGTTGGCGGGAATGGAGCATTACTATGACCCAAACGACTTCAACAGGACGTTCTATTACAATGACAGCAGCAAAACCGATGGCTGCCTGACCGATATCCTGAAGGATGCGGATAAGCTGCTGGCCGTATGCGGGCAGGATTTTGATGATGTCACAGAATACCAGCTTTTAGTGAGATGCCTTTCCGAGCAAGCGGTTGTGGAAGACGCTGTGCGCCGCCTCAAAGAAAGAGGAGAAGGCAAAACGGATTCCTCCATGATGCAGAACCCTTCTGATCACGATGCAACTTTCCGAAAAAAAGCTGGAAAGGAATACCGTGGATATACAGCAAATGTCAATGAATCCGTAGGCGAAAACGGCTCTGTCGTCATGGATTACCAATTCGAGCAAAACACCTATTCCGACAGCCAGTTTCTCAAGGATAGCCTTGAAAGGAATGGATATCAGGAAGAAGCTTCCATCCTTGTCACGGATGGCGCCTATTTTGGAGAGGTTAACCAAAAAGAGGCAGAAAGACAAAATGTCAAACTGGTTCCGACAGCGATCACCGGGACGGAAGTGCCGGACATTTATGCGGACTTCAAACTGAACACTGCAGGGAACCGGGTTCTGGAGTGCCCGGCAGGTTATGCCCCCAAGGGCAGCAGCTGTTCTGCCAATGGGAACGGGCATATCTACGCATCATTCCAAAGGGAGCAATGCCTGAACTGCTCACATAGGGAAGCATGCCGGGTAAAGGTATACAAAAAAGTATGTTCCATAACCCCATATCCGCAAAAGGTCGGTTTCGGGCGCAGGCCAAACGGGAAATGAAAACCGAAGAATACAAACAGCTGGCATGGATACGGAACGGTGTGGAAACCGTACCTTCTATCCTAAGGCAGATCTACCAGGCGGACCGGATGCCGGTGAGGGGCTGCATTCCAAGCCGGTTTTTCTTCGGATGTAAAGTGGCCGCATTGAATGTCCGGAAATTAATAACATTCCGGACCGGAAGGGGGCATTATGCCCCAAATCCAGTGTTAGCGACCTAATCTGGCGGAAAGCACCCCAATTATTCAGACAAAGTGGGACAGAGAACTAAAAGTATCTGATAGCTGTGTGAAATTTTCAAGGTACTATCAATGATGAGGCGAATATCAAACTTTATTCGACCCTAACATCTTAATATTTCTCTGCACAATAATACAAAATCTATTATACTTATTTTTTCTAAAAAAGTCGAGAGTTATAAGAGATTTTATACTACATCTTGAAATGGCATGTATTTATCATCTTCCTGTCCATTAAAAATTCTGATAGAAGTTTAAAAAAGCGATAAACAAAACCTTCTCATAATACCATAGTCCGCATGATTCCAGGGATTACCGCACTTTCTTTTCTTTCTGCGCCCTTCTCTTTCACACACTTCATTTACGGTGCCGCGTCAGCCTCGCTTCCGCTCAGCCGCGGACCTGCGCCCTATGAAAAATGCCAGGGAAACAATGTTTGTGCAAACACACGCCGTTTCCCTGACACTTTTTTGCGCTGCTCAATACTAAACGAACATATTATCCAAAGATCCGCCAGCCGCAGATGAAATTTCGCTTCCACCAGCTGCTCATGGAGCGGTGGACTACTTTGCCGCGGCCGGATGAGGCGTCTACCACGGTGCCGTTCTCGGCCACGATTCCCACATGACCGCTGACCACGATGATATCGCCCGCCTTTAATTTGCTGAAGCTGGTGATTTTCGTATATTTGCCTACGCTTCTCCAGCCATAGGAAGTCAGATAGCTCTGCTTGACTCCTGCCTGGTTCAGGCACCAGTACACAAAGCCGGAACAATCAAACCGATTGGGGCCCTTGGCTCCCCACACATAGCGGCAGCCTAATTTGGACTTGGCTATAGAAATCAGGCGGCTTGCGCTTCCGCCCACCGCTCCGCCGGAAGAAGAAGACTTGTTTACGCTGCTGCCGGTCAGCTTTGCCATGGTCTGCACGCCCACGGAACCATCGCTGGACAATCCGTTGCTGCTCTGGAAATTCTTGACGGCCTTCTCTGTCACCTCTCCAAAATATCCCGTCACATTTGCCGATGAAAGATAACCGTACTTACTCAGCAGCTGCTGTATCCTGGTGACGGTCTCATTCTGATCGCCAAGGCCGATACCGTTAGGCACCGCATCCGAACTGTTCAGCGCCATACGGGTAGAAGGGCCGAGATAACCGTCCACAACCAGGTCATTTTTAGACTGGAACTGCTTTACGGCAGCGGTTGTATCAAGACCATAATTGCCGTCGGGTGTGGACGTCATGTATCCCAACGCCTTCAGACGCTCCTGGGCCGCCAGGACTACAGGGCTCTGCTCCCCGAATGTCAGCATATTGGGCTGGACCACATCACTGTACAACAGGTTGGTGGTCTGGCGTCCCACCGTGCCGTCCTGGGTGATTCCATTGATTTCCTGAAGCTTCAGCACCGCCTCTTCTGTCCGGTCGCCGAAATTTCCGGTCACCAGATTTTCCGACTCCAGATATCCAAGTTCATACAGACGTTCCTGAATTCTCTGGATATCAGCGCCCTCTTCTCCTTTGGAAGCCGCATAGTATTTGGCGTCCGGACTCATGATGGCTTCCAGCGTGGACGGACCCGCAATACCATCCTCAGGCAGGCCGTTCTGCCGCTGGAAAACCTGCACCGCCGTCTTAGTTATCTCACCGTAATAATCCGTAGGCTCATCATTATCCATAAATCCCAGTTCCATCAGACGTTCCTGCAGGTCCGCCACAACTTCATGCTCTGTTCCCACGCGAAGATATTCCGGCGCGGGCTTCGTTTCCGGAACCGGCAGATTCTTCAGAATATCGTAATCCGGACCATCCATCGTCAGCAGGTCCAATCCCTGTATTACCTGACTTTCTTCCGGCAGAGTCTCCGCCACAACAGCCACCGGCGTTTCCTGGGTCTCCTCCGCGCCCGTTTCCGGCGCCGCCGCAGGCTGACCGCATCCTGCCAACAAGGAAACGGCCATCAGAGCAGCCGTCACAAAGAACTCTCTTCTGTATCTCATCATCTATCGTTCATATCCTTCCTCAACGCAGTTCACGTCTGTCTGTGATACAATGCCTTTGCCGTAACTCCCGGCAATTTCCCCAGTTTCCCGGACAACGCGCTGATCCGGTCCGGGGAGGTATCCACCACCACGCTGATAATATTTACGCTTTTCTTCTCATAAGGAAGACCCATGCGCCCAATGATACCGTCGCTGTAATCATGAAGCAGCCGGTTAACCGCCTCCACAGCGCTGCGGTCCTCCACAATAATACCTATGACTGCGATTCTGCTTTCCTGAGATTCCATGGAATTCCTCCTTTCTCGCCCCATTCTTCTCAAATATTATAAAGGGGCTTTTTGTTTATGTCAATCCGCTGTTTCCCTGTCAGCAGCTTGCAGGCAGCTTACAGGAAAACCCGGAAGCATGCCGCCTCCGGGTCTCATAAACTTTGTAATACTCTCGCCTGCTGCCGGCGGTGTCTCAGCTCCTACCGTCTCTTCAGAGCCTTCTTCTCCTGCTCTACCAGTCCGCGCACATTCTCGATCGGAGTCTCTAACAGCTTCGGCAGCTGGCTCTCCGGCATCGTCGGAGCATAATAGAATCCCTGCTGCATAATGCAGCCGCAATTCTCCAGGAACCATTTCTGTTTCTGAGTCTCGACGCCCTCTGCAATCAGCTTCTTATCCATCTTGGCAGCTACCTGAACCAGCGCTTCCATAACCGGCGCCGACTTGGGGTTATTTTCAATCTCCCAGACAAACATCCGGTTAAATTTCAGCGTATCGACAGGAAGCTCGAAAATCTTGCCAAGGGCAGAACTTCCGGAGCCGAAGTTATTGAGGATCAGCTCCACGCCAAGCCATGAGAGGGCCTGAAGGCGTCCCGCGATATTGGAATAAGCTTCGCTGGCCGCGTACTCATCCACTTCGATTGCCAGTTTGCCGGCCGGCAGATTATATTTATCAATGACCCTCGATACCTCCTGAAGGAAATCTCCCTGAAGGAGCAGCGCCGTGGAAATGGGAATAGCGATGGACTCAAATTCCTTGCCTTCCTCTATCAGGCGGGCAACCATGGATGCCGCCTTGTCAAGGGCATAGTATTCCACCTGGCGGATCTGGCCCGTGTCCTCTGCAATGGGAATAAACTCCATGCTGCCCACCATGCCGACATCCTGAATGAATATCCGCATGTAAAATTCCGCCCTGGTAAACAGTCCTGTCTTTGTATTAAACGTGGGACGATAACGAACCTCCACCTCGTTCTTGGCAAGGGCAGTGCTCATATATCTGGCAATCGCCTGTCTGCGGAGGAACTTGGCATGCATATCGCCGTCATACTCTATGTACTGGTTGCTTCCCAATTCAGAAGCCATGGAAACCGCAAGATCCAGACATTTCAGCATCTCGCCTGCATTAG
The DNA here is from genome assembly GCA_947626365.1 of uncultured Lachnospiraceae bacterium. Classification (GTDB taxonomy): domain Bacteria; phylum Bacillota; class Clostridia; order Lachnospirales; family Lachnospiraceae; genus UBA3402. The sequence goes on along the minus strand of CANQRW010000029.1, from coordinate 33,490 downwards.
TGGCATAACCGGGATAAGAGCAGAGACCGATCTGAACGGTACAAAGGCAGTCGGTACCTTCAATACTCCAGCTTTCATTGAAGCGCTCGATGACCTGCTCGCACAGATCGACCGCCTCGCTCATGGTCTTCCCTCTCATGATCACGATAAATTCCACGCCTACGTAACGGTACACCGTGCAGCCGCTCTTCTTCTCCAAATAAGACAAAATCTCATCCAGCAGCTCTTCGCAATATTCATGACCGAACAAAGCGTTCATGCGCTTAAAGTTTTCAATGTAAATCTTCAACGCCACACCTTCATAGTGCAGCAAAAACTGTGCCGCCAGATGATCATAGCAGACGCGGCTGTCACGCTGTTTCCTGCTCTCCTGACTGGCCAGGCTTTCCGCCAGCCTCTTGGCCTCTTCAATCTCCATAGGCGGCTGTTTTCTTCCAAATAATGCCATAAATCTATCCCCCTGGACGTATATTCCTTAACACGCTATAGATTATATCAGATAAATTCTTAAATGTAAATTATAAAAGAATATCCGTTTCAGTTTCTTCGATCTACAGCCTCCACAAAATGCAGCAGCTTCTCATTAAATTCATCGGCAAAACAATGGAAGAACACATGACCGCCATGTTCAAATGGATAGCTTTCCTTGTAGGGCGAATTAACCGCCGCTTCAGGATACCATTTGGTCGCCAGATCCTTGCCGTTGGCAGTCACCTGCCCATTGGCGCCGAAAAATACCATGGGAACATCAATCTTCTTCAATAGCTCATATCCGTTCTGCATAACCATATCGCTGTAGATGGCGAAACTGATCCACGGCGGAGTCTTCATCATTTCTTTGGTAGCCCAGTCAATCTTCGTATCGTCATTGCCGTCATACATCATATGAGCAAAGAAATTGCAGTACCCCTCGTTGCCGTTATAGCACATCGCCAGGTGCTCATTGAACAGATCCATATTGAATCCCTTCAGGCTGTGGGCATTCCAGGGCTCATCCCAGGCAGCCCCCAGCGGACAGTCAATCAGTCCCAGCGCTTTCATGCGATAAGCTCCGAACATGTCGAAATACTTGACGATGAACTGCCCTGCCATAGACCAGCCAAGCATGGTAGCGCCGCGCACATCCAGATAATCCAGAAGCTCTTTAATATCCGTGCAGTTGCGTTCGATGGTATGGCCCTGCAGCCCCTTGGAAGAACAGCCCTGACCCCGCGGGTCAAAACTGATAACCCGGTGGGATTCTGCCAGGGCATCCAGATTATTTTCAAAAAACCGGGTGCTGCAGCAGAAGCCCGGCACCAGCACAATGGGGCTTCCCTTGTCCGGACTGTGATCCTCAAAATACAGGATCGCGTTGTCGCTTGTGCGGAAATAATTGTCTCTTGTTCCTGCCATCTTCATTCCTCCTTCAATCATTCATATCGTTTCAATACAGCTTATCCTGATGTCCATCTTTCTATAATATCATAACATAAGCTTTATATTGTGTAAACAATTTTAGGGCAAAATACGTATTTTCATCCGAAAGCAGGAACTGTTATTATCAGCTGTCCAAAACCATTCGGAAATATCGGAACAGATATCAATAATATTTACGCCCGCTCATTATGGATATCGCCGCTTTTTCCTCCGGTTTTGCTCACAAGGTAGATATCCCCGATCTGCATGAACTTGTCCAGCGCCTTGCACATATCGTATATAGTAAGAAGGGCCACGCTTGCACCAGTGAGCGCCTCCATCTCGACCCCGGTCTTGCCGGTCACTTTCACGGTGCAGAAGCACTGGATCGCCAACTCTTCCGGCTTCATCTCAAAACGAATCCGGCAGTTGGTGATGGGGAGGATGTGGCACATGGGGATCAGGTCGGAGGTCCGTTTTGCCCCCATGATCCCTGCGGTCGCCGCCACGCCCAGGACATCTCCTTTTTCCACTGTTCCCTCGGTTATCGCCTGGTATACCTGATGATTTACGGTAATTTTACCGGTGGCTGTCGCCGTCCGGGCCGTGTCCGCTTTCTCCGATACATCTACCATAACCGCTTTCCCGTTTTCATCAAAATGTGTAAGTCCCATTTTCCCTCCGATTCGTCATTTCTGACCGTCCAAAGACTAATTTTTCTCATTATTTCTGACCATCTCAAAACCAGTTCTTCCAGTTATTCTCAGCCGTCCAAAAATCGATTCTTCTCGTCATTCCCGGTCACCCGCAAAATCGATTCTTCTCGTCATTCCTGGTCTTCCAGGAACATGATCTTCTCCTCCCGAATTTCCAGATAATCCGGCATTCCCCTTTCTTCCAGTTCCGGCAGGCGGTCACGCTGCACGAACCAGCAGATGGTCCGCTCCGTTTCTCCGGAGGTCCTGTTCTCCGGCACAGGAACCGCGCCCACCGCTTCGTGAACTGTGTTCCTGGCTTCGTGAGCCACATCCTCGGCTTCGCAATCTGCGCCTTCTGCCCGGGAAGTCTGTTCCGTCTCCGGCAGGAGATAATAATTATTCTCAAAGGGGAGCTCCGCTATGCTTTTCAGCCGGAATTTCAGGCAGTTCTCCCGGCGGCTTCCCCACACCGGCACAAAGTCATGGGCCCGATAGCCGATGGCCGCGGCCTTCTCCGGAATGGTTCTCTCCGTGCGTAGCCGGACCCCCCAGTCGGTGATCTCTGCCGTGTGATCGTCTAGCCGGCGGATCCCTGTGATATTCTTGCAGCCGGTCAGACGGGCCACCTCCCGATACCGGGGCCTGGCGAAAATCTCCTTTGTCTGTCCGTGTATCACAGCCTTTCCGCTGTCCATGACCAGAATCTCATCGCTGAACCGGTACAGCTCGTCCCGGCTGTGGGATACCATGATCACGATCCCCGGATAATCCGCCAGCATCTCAATCAGCTCCCGCTGAAGCCGGTCCTTGAGAAACACATCCAGGGCGGAAAAAGGCTCGTCCAGCAGGATCACATCCGGCTCGTATGCCATGATCCGCGCCAGGGCCACCCGCTGCTGCTGACCGCCGGACAGCTGTCCCGGCAGCCGGTCCGCCAGGCCGGACAGCTGGAATTTGTCAATCATCTCCTGCACCCGGAGGCTGTTTTCTTTTCGGCTTCCTTTCAGTCCCGCTCCGATATTGGCCCGGACCGTCATGGTGGGAAACAGCGCGTAATTCTGAAACAGATACCCGATATTTCGCTTCTGGGGCTTGATGTCCACATGGGAAGAGGAATCAAACAGGACCCGGTCGCCGATCCGGATGAACCCTTCATCCGGCCGTTCAATGCCGGCAATGCATTTCAGGGTCATGCTTTTCCCGCATCCGGAGGCGCCCAGGATGCCGATGCGGCCGCACCGGCTGGTCAGCTCCACATCCAGCTTAAAATCCCCCAGAGATTTCCGAATCCTCGCCTCGATCTCCATACCGGGTCTCCTCCTTCCTGTAATCGTGATTCCCGCGGGCCGCCGCTTTCCATTTGCCACGATTTTTCATTTACCACCGTTTCACGTTCTTCATGGCTTTGCCGGACAGCAGATTTAAAAGAACGATGGCCCCAAAGGCGATCAGCAGAACGATGGCCACCCACACGCCTGCCGTCCCGTAATCTCCATCCTGAATAACCATGGCGATTTTCTGAGAAATGGTTCCGGTCTTGCCGGGAATATTTCCCGCCAGCATGGAGGTGGCGCCATACTCGCCCAGAGCCCGGGCAAAGGTGAGAATCGTCCCGGAGGCAATCCCCGGCCCGGCCGTAGGCACCACCACCGTCCAGAAAATCTTCCAGTCCGACATGCCCAGAGTCCGACCGGCGTAAACCAGATTCACATCGATCTGCTCAAAGGCCGCCCGGGCGTTGCGGTACATCAGGGGAAAGGCGATCACCGTCGCGGCGGTAATGCAGCCCAGCCAGGACTGGACTACCTTGATCCCAAACTGATCGTAGAGAAAAATGCCAAAAGGCCTCCTCCTGCTGAACAGAAGCAGCAGGAAGAAGCCGGCTACCGTAGGAGGAAGCACCATGGGAAGGGTCAGGACCCCGTCGATAAACGCCTTTTTCCCGGGGGAGGCCTTCACCACCTTTCTGGCGGTATAAAGGCCCAGGAAAAAGGAGATGACCGTCGCCACGATCCCGGTTTTCAGCGAGATAAACAGCGGACTCCAGTCCAGATTTCTCAGCAGCTCCGCCACATTTTCCATATCCGTCTCCCTTCCTGCTTTATTAAACGTAGGTATCCTTTTTGCAAAACGCTGGTATCTTTTATTAACCGTCGGTACCCATCGTTTTATTAACCGCCGGTACCAATCCTTTTGTTATACGTCGGTATCAAAATAGTAGCTGTCGAAGATCGCCTTGGCCTCATCGGAAAGGATATAGGCCAGGAAATCGTCCGCTGCCGCGTTCTGGGCCTCGTCAGCTTCCTCATTGACCACCCGGGCGATGGGATAGATTACGTCCCCGGTCAGGTCATAGCTTACGGTCTCCAGAACCTGGATATCATCCTCATAGCCGTAGGTATCGGAATAGTAGGTGGTTCCCACCTCACAGGAGCCCTCCGCCACAGCCGTCAGCACCTTGCTCACATTGTCCTGTTCGCTGATTTCCACGCCGCCAAGGGCATCGGAAATCTGCTGAGTCGTAATGCTGGCGGAATCGTCCGTCTTCTCCAGGATTCCCAGACTGATCAGGGCGTCTCTCGTATATTTTCCGGCCGGTACGCTGCCGCCGGCAAGGGCGATGCTCTCCGCCTCTCCCAGATTCTCCAGTCCTGTCACCTTGGTATCGCTGTCCTTCAGCGCCACCACTACCAGCTGATTATTCAGGACGTTGGCCCTGGTTCCCTCTACCACAAATCCGTCTTCCTCCAGCTGATTCATCTGCTTCTGGGCGGCAGAGAAGAAGATATCGCACTCATAGCCTTCCTCGATCTGGGTCAGAAGGGTGCCGGAACTGTCCGCGTTATAGGTGTGTAAGATGTAAGATGTACGGAAATTTGCCGCTGTAAGATGTTCCAAATTAAATTCTTTCAGATTATATCAGCCCGGTTCCTGCTCGAAAATTTCTATTTTCATACATCGAATTCTATGATATAATCTCGATAGAGATTATATCAGCACCGGTTCGCGCCTGACCAAAGGGAAGGCAGACACCCAAGCGAACCGTGTGCATCCCCCGGAGGGATCATGTCCGGAGGACATGGTACACTATAAACAACAACATTACTTACGCTATTTATTGAACCGAAAGGATTTCATATGCAGACCTACGAAGAACAAAAGGCTGTTATTGCCAAACTGAATGTCATAGATGATATATTTTTTCAGAAGATGGCAGAAGACCCAGCGGTTGCTGAAGAAATCCTGCGAATCATTTTGGAAAAACCCAATCTGAAAGTCATCCATAGTCAGACTCAGCGCTTCCTTCGCAATGTGGGCGCGCATTCCGTAATCCTTGATCTGCTATGCGAGGATGAGGACCATTCACTCATCAACTGTGAGGTTCAAAAGGCGGATGACGATGATCACCAGCGGCGGGTACGATTCAACCATTCAAACATTGATACCGTCTTTGTGGAAAAGGGACTTGATTACAAGGATCTACCTGACGTTTATCTTATTTTCATCTCCAAATTTGACATCTTTGGGGAAGATCGGACGATTTACCATATCAACCGGATAATCGAAGAAACCGGTTCTGTGGTGGACAATGGGGTTCATGAAATTTATGTAAATGCAGAAGTGAATGATTACAGCGATATCGCAGAGCTAATGCAGTATTTCAAGAACAGCGTCGGAGAACACCAGAATTTTATAAAGCTTTGTAACCGAGTGAGATATTTTAAGGAAGATCAGAAGGGGGTACAGATTATGTGTCAGGCCGTACAGGAATACGCGATTAATTTCGCTAAAGAAGCTACCAAAAAGGAACATATCCAGACAGCAACTAATTTACTGCTCAATGGGGTATCCGTGGATTTAATTGCCAAATCCATTCCGTCTTTGTCCCGCCAGTTTATCGAGGAACTGAACAAGCAACTTCAGCAGCCTGTCAATTAAGGGTTATGCCGGACGCATTATTTCACAGCGCCCGGCAATTTCTTTTCTTCAGTGTCCCGCATTTGGATATCAAAGAAACTCTTTTCGCATCGCAAAACCAGTACTTTACGTGCACCCTCAGAGACTCGAAACCCGAATAAACAGTTTCAGAGTCCCTTAAGGGCGTTTTTCACACCATACCAGGCCGAATCACAGCAGCAATAAAGCGAAGAACCGGCACTTGAAATCAGAGGAAACCAACGCTTGCTACAGCTGCTGAAATGCCAGCCCAAAGCGGTACCATTTGTGGTGTTTTAGTTCCATCATATTAACATGAGGAACCATCTCTTCAAGTACGCTGCTGAAATAACCGATAAAGGCTTCTTTATTGAATTTCCCATCCACAAAGTAAGCGTCTTTAGCTTGCGCGGACAACATTTGATCCACCATCTCCGGGTGCTTTTCCGCAAGAGGACCAATAAGGTCATGGTGATGTGGAATTACGACCTGTGCGCCGATGCTCTTAACCAGATCGGCCAACATATATGGATCCTGTTTGGGACTTAAATGCATGATCGCCAAATCAGGTTTCAGGCCTTGCAGCCGATACTTCTGGTCAGGAGATGTCATTCCCGCCCACACCAAAATACGGGTACCGTCGCTGACAGTAACATAATAATTCATCAATTCCAAAAACCCAAACCAGTAGCTCAGACTTGCGGAATCGCCTTTCACTGTAGTATCGCGATAAGTTCCTTTGGCACTTTCCGTATGCCGGCCTGAAAAAACCTGAATGTTTACATCATCAAAAGTATACTCTTCTCCGCCATGCACGCGATAAATATTACTCAGGCTAATATGCTGCCACGCGCAAAGCGGATCTGTTGAGAGATCTCCCACAAACAGCCGGGCACCGGGGAATTTTTCCATAAGTCTGCTTACATCCTGCGCATGGTCAAAATGAATGTGGGAAAGCAGTCCCTTCTTTCAAAGCAGGCTTTGCGGATTTGTAATAACACCGGTCAATGCTGTAGCCGCCGCGGTTGCCGGAGAACCCAAATAAACCAGCGCGTCTTTGGAGCCGAATCGTCCGAGGAAGTTGCGGTTATGTGTGCCAAGCATAGTCTGACCGGCACTTAGAATACCGCAGGTCGTTCCAACACACACCGTACATCCGGTCTGCAGAATGATCGCTCCGGCCTCAATCAATAGAAGCATAGCAGAGGAATTTACCGGCTTCCGACATCAGGTCTGTTCCGGAAAGATCACTATAGAGCTTGGGAAGCGTCGCAATGGCGCCTGCGGAACCGCCGGACATGCAGGGAGCGGCAATGTCAAACAGCGCTTTAACCGGTCCAAATCCGGTGATAACACCAGCAAGCATGGCAAAAAGAATTGCAAAAAGCTGGCTGCCGAGGACAGTGGGAATGTAGCGCGCTGTGGCATTAAGGATGAGCTTGCGATCCATAACAAGCACAGAACCAACCAAAATGAAGGCCATGAACGCATCTTGAAAGCCACCGGATATCAGCACTTTGGTACCCAGGACCAGTTCCTGCGGAACCAGGCCAAAATAATTCAATGTGGAAATACCAAACAATGACAGCAGACAGGCGCCACCCAGGTAATTATTGACAATAGGAATCGTATCTCCCAGCCAGAAGAAGAGGCCTCCGACAGACATCAGGAATGCAAATGTGGCAATATAGTTCGATGCCACCAGGCCGTCTGCCAGCTCGACCGTTGGTATAAAACCAAGGTAGGACGCAATGATTACCATTACGAAAAATGGTACAAAGTACTTCAGCGGCAGATTGCATACATCAAAATGGATGTTGCTTTTTTTCATGTTTCAGTTCGCTCCTTTCAGTTTTTGTTGTGCTTAATTCAGTTTTTTGTTGTATTCAAGTATAACATTCTGAATTTTAAGAATCTTGCCCAGAAAAATACAATTGATTGCTGTTTTTTAACATAGTTCGATTCAAGCTTTCACCACTGAATTTCTATACGGCAAAATTCATCATTGCATAAATAAGAGGGATTTTATATAAGACTTACTAAGAATTAAAATATCATCAACAATATCCTTTTCCAAAAGATAGCTAAGGATTATTTTTCAACACATAAAAAAAGCACCGGCCCCGCAGCTCATGCGTCTGCAAAACCAGTACTTTACGTGCGCCCTCAGGGACTCGAACCCCGGACATTTTGCCCTGAATCTCCGCTAATCTTCATATTCTGCCATTCAACAATAAAACTCAACTGATCCTCATTGGACCAAAATACACCCAATAAAAACCGATCTTAACGATTTGAGGCATTTGCAAATCCTCCCTTTTGAGAAAATTCAAGAACCAAGTGTGCCGTTGACCGGACAATCTCCCGATATCGCTCCATCTCACTCTCTGAAAAGCCATAGATATCTTCCCATTCATATCCGGGCAGGTAGCAAGTCGCATGGTAGAAACAGTCTTTCTCATCTGGCTTCTCGATATATACCCTCACTCTTACATCCGGCAGCATCTGAGAATGTACAATCTCTGTCTCATCATCTAATGTCAAGAACGGATACATCATTGTTGCCTGACGCAATTCTGGACTTAGATGACTAAATATCTCTGCACTTCGTTTTTGTACACTATATGTACACTATCACTTATACTTTGATATCTTTTACAATACGTTTTGTCTCATTATCCAGTAACAAAGTCATCATTTTCTCCCCTCCGGACAAGGCGTCTATCCCACAATGCGCACGCTCCGGCACAGCGAGAACGCAGCAGTCCTCATGCCAACACGCCCCCATCCGGTCGCCCTTCACGCTCCAGGCGTCCCCATCCGTCAATTCATAGGCAAGGGATTTGATGATTCTCTCCGTGGAAAAACGCTTAAACCCTTTTACGTAATCTAAGGCTTTTTCATCTTCGATACCATCAAGATCTATCCTATGATCCTTTATCGCATCCAGAATATGCCTGCGTATCGCAATTTTATCCTTCCTTCCGGTTCCGGCCGCAAAGCCCTCACCGCATCCAGCAAACCCTGATTGCTGAACTTACTTTCAACCGCCGGCCGGTTCTGGAACAGGTATTGATTCGCCAATTCCCAGAAATGCAGCCCGGCACCTCGATCCTCCGTCCAAAGATATTTCATCCTGTCACCAATTCCTTTTCCAAGGTAACCAGATATCCCTTCTCACGCAGAATCATAAAACTATCGGCTGACAGATTTAATCCGTCGCAATTCCGTAAAAAGAGCAGGTATTGGTTACTCTTTTCAAAATTGATAAATGCCCTGTCTTCATCATCCAGAATGATATCCGCATTATCAACTACAATAAACTTATCCTTGCACCTTTTAAGCTCCGAGTGAAATTCCTCACTCTTATAATTAAACTGCTTTATGCAACTGTATTCTTCTGTCATTTTCAAATCTTCCATAACCTGGTACAGGTATGTCTTTCCTGTGGCGCTGTCACCCCGCACCAGTGTAATCCTGCTTTTAAACTCCAGTCTGTATGAAAAAGGGCTGACTTTAAACTCAATGACATTATAGATCAGCTTCTTCTCTCCGCTCATACTCTTTACTCCACCAATGTTCATAGCCGAGTCTTCCTGTTACCACATCTGTAATCCTTCCCAAATCTCGGAATTTCCTATAAAGAAAAAGCACCGGCCCCGCAGCTCATACGTCCGCAAAACCAGTACTTTACGTGCGCCCTCAGGGACTCGAACCCTGGACAAATAGATTAAGAGTCTACTGCTCTACCAACTGAGCTAAGGGCGCTCTTTTGTTCAATTTCAGTGCCAAATCTCTCATCTCTCCAGCACGTCACATATTTTAGCGCAGGGGTTGACAAAAGTCAACCCCTTTTTTGTACTTTTTTGAAACTTCTCCGCAAACATCCGCAAAAACCGAAATCTACAGTGCGCCGTCCAGCGCTCCCGCCAGTGTTTTCCGATCCTGCATTCCCACCAGCTTAGCCTTTACGTTCTTTCCTTTAAACACAATGAATGTCGGAATGGACATCACGCCGTACTGGGCCGCAATCTCCTGGTTGTCGTCCACGTTGATCTTGCCGACCTTAATTCTGCCTTCATATTCCTTGGTCAGCGCATCAACCGCAGGACCCATGGCCTTGCAGGGACCGCACCAATCTGCGTAGAAGTCTACCAATACCGGTACATCCGCCTCATACACTTCTGCCTCAAAATTGCTGTCTGTCAATACCATTGCCATTACCATCATTCCTCCTTCTTGTATATTGATTCTTACTTGCTTTTATGGTGCTTTTCCGTTCCGCTGAGAACCTTTTGTATCTCTCTCAAAGATCTCTGAATTCGCAGCACCTGCCGATTCAGCTCCGTCTTGTCGCAGGTGCTCTGCTGAAGCTTCTTGACAAATGACTCCTTAAACGACACCTTTACCACCAGTTTTTCCGGTTTCTAATATTCTATGCCCTCTTTTTTATTTTACTTCATCCTTTCCCTAACCGCAATCAGTTTGCAGATGGGATTTCCGCGGGATGAAAATTTCTCTTCGTACTCCGTCATCACATTGCCCGCCGCATAGGGGCTGTGATGGAGATCTCTGGTCTCCATCTCGATCTTCCAGCCGGAAGCGGGAATCGACTCCAGGGAATAATCGAACAGTTCCATGTTGTCCGTTTTAAATTCCACAGAACCATCCGCCGCCAGAATCTGATCGTATACTTTCATAAACCTGGGGGAGGTCAGTCTTCGCTTGGCGTGCCGGTCCTTAGGCCACGGGTCGGAGAAATTGAGATAAATCCGCCCCACTTCACCATCGGCAAACATCTCCGGAAGCTCCAGAGCATCGATGCAAAGAAAACGGATATTGGGAAGCAAAAGCTCTTCCTGCTTCTGAACCGCTTTTAAAAGCACGGATGAATACCGTTCCACCCCCACATAATTAATCCGGGGCGCCGCTTTCGCCATCTCCATGAGGAATTTCCCTTTTCCCATGCCAATCTCCATGTGAATCGGATATTCATTGCCAAACAGCTCTGCCCAGCGGCCTTTCCACATCTTTGGCTCCTGAATCACATGTATGCTTTCTTCTATCTTCTGTTCCGCCCCTGAAATATGGCGCAATCGCATGCTTCTTCCCCCTGAATGTTCCTGTGTTTCATCATTTTATCATCAGAATCCCCGTATTTCAATAGAATCTGTCGTCCGTTTTTTAATTTTCTCTTACATTGCAAAATTTTTAGTGCATAAATTGTCGAAAAATAGTATAATTGTAATATCAATCATGCGAACGTGTCTAATATCGCAAAGGAGGATATCTATGGCAGTATCACAAAGCAACCGCTGGGATAAGATCCGCCTGGGTGTTCAGGAAGCCGAAAGCCTGATCAATCAGAAGAAATACAATCTGGCCATGGTCAGATGCCGCCAGACCTTGGAATACATGATTCGGGATCTGTGTGACAAAGCTATGATCACCACGCAGAACACGAATCAGGATATGTCATCTCTGATCGACGAACTGTATACAAACCGCTGGATCAGCAAGACTACCTGCGAACACTACCATAAAATCCGCATGCTGGGCAATAAAGCAGTTCACGACGGAAGCGATAATGCCTACGATGCCAACCAGGCCTATCACCTTTTGACTCAGGAAGTTTATACATTTTCCAAAGACTTTAACCGCAGGGGACAGGGACAGCAGCAGAAATCCCAACAGAGGCCGCAGAAATCTCAGCAGAGACCTGAACAAACCAGAAGCCGGGCCTCCTCCGGTCAGGCCAGAAGCCGCAAACGTCCCAATCAGGGGTTCCCTTTCACCAGTACCGACCTGATGAGACTGCTCTTGATCGTAATTGTCGTTATTCTCATTTTCGCAGTCGTCCGCTTCTTCCGAGGCGGCAAGACGGAGGACGAGGAGACATCCGCCGCGCCGGAGACTACATTCGAGGAGCCTCTTCCTGAGACTACGCCGGCTCTGGAAACCATGGCTGAGACTACGCCGCCGGCCGTATTCAAGACCAATGATTATCTGAATGTCCGCGCAGAGCCGTCTACCAGCGGGCGCCGGCTGGGCGTTCTGGATCCGGATACGATCGTAGATTATGTTGATGCATATGACGATGAATGGGCCATCATCAATTACGACGGAACCGAGGCCTACGTGTCCAGCCAATATCTGGTTCACGATTGATAATATCTGTTATTTTACAGGGAGGGCTGCCGCTTTCGGTATCCCTCTTTTGTTCCTGCCGATACGCTTCCGACACTCTTCCGATACCCTTGTCTGTACCGGCGGATCTGCGCCGGCAGATTCCCCAGCCGTTGACAAACGTCCCCATTTCTTCTATACTGTATAGATAAATAAAGGGATGGAATAAAGAGGTTATCTGTATGAACAATAAATATATCCATTATATCCTTGGCATTGGAATCGCTTTCTGCCTGATGATTATCCTTTTAATTACCTCTGTTGAGGCCGTGGCATACTGGACGCCGGGTTACTATGAAAAAGAATACACCAAGTATAATGTACTCGCGGATGTTCATATGGAGATGGATGATCTGCTTGACGTGACTACAGAGATGATGGCCTATCTGCGGGGCAGGCGGCCGGATCTTCATGTGCCCGCTATCGTGGACGGACAACCCAGGGAGTTCTTTAACGACAGGGAGATTGCCCATATGGAGGACGTCCGCGGTCTGTTCCTGGGCGGATTGGCTCTGCGTACCTCCTGTATCGTGATCGCCGCAGTCTGCCTGATCGTTCTGGTGATCATGAAGGCACCTCTCAGAAAGGTACTGCCACGGGCGATCTGCGCCGGCACCGGACTGTTTTTTCTTATCATCTGCGGTCTGGCTGCCATTATTGCATCCGATTTCAGCAAATACTTTATTATTTTTCATCATATTTTCTTTAACAACGACCTGTGGCTTCTGGATCCGCGCACAGATCTGCTGATCAACATTGTACCGGAACCCTTTTTCATGGATACGGCAGCCCGCATTGGTCTGACCTATGGAATCAGCGTTCTTATAATATTTATTATCTGCGCAGTGCTGATTCGCAGGGATCGGAAACCGTAATACTGTTTTGTCGGAGATTCTATTTTATGAAAAAAATCGTTTCATTTCTCCTCTGCCTTGCGCTGATATTGGGATTTTCTCCTGACATGCCGGCTTTCGCTGCCGGAGAATGGCCGGAAGGCGTCAGCATCGAGGCGGAAGGCGGTATTCTCATGGATGCAGCCACTGGAGCCATCCTTTATGAAAAGAACATCCACAACGCCTATTATCCTGCAAGCATCACCAAGATACTGACCGCTCTTATCGTTATTGAACACTGCAATTTGGATGAGACGGTCACATTTTCCCACAATGCGGTCTACAATGTGGAAGCAGGCAGCACCAGCGCCGGCATGGACGAGGGTGATACCCTCAGCGTGCGGGACTGTCTCTACGCCCTTCTCCTGAAATCCGCCAATGAAGTCGCCAACGCCCTGGCAGAGCATGTATCAGGAACCATCGAGGATTTCACAGTCCTTATGAACCAGCGGGCAGCGGAGTTGGGATGCCAGGATTCCCACTTTGCCAATCCCAGCGGCCTGAACAATCCGGAACACTACACCTCCGCCTACGATATGGCGCTGATCGGACAGGCCGCTCTTCAGAACGACACCTTCATGCAGATTGACTCCACATTGTACTACGATCTGCCGGTAACCAAAAGAAATCCGGAGGGCGCCCGCATCTATCCCGGCCATCGTATGCTGAAGCGGAATACCTCCGACTATTACGAGGGCTGCCTGGGCGGCAAAACCGGATATACTTCCCTGGCAGGCAATACCCTGGTCACTTTTGCGGAGCGGGACGGAATGCGGCTGATCACTGTCATTTTAAACGGCCATCAATCCCACTACCGTGACACGAAAGCTCTTCTGGATTTCGGATTCAAAAATTTCCAGACTGTAAATACCGTTGATTTTGATACGACTTATGCTTCGGTGCAGAACGATATGACCATTGCCGGGCTGCCTGCCTCTCAGCTGTCCGGACTGCAGCTGGAATCCTCCAGCCGTCTGACCCTGCCGAAATCCGGAGATTTTTCTTATGTAACTTCCCAGATTACCTATGAGCTTCCGGATACGGCGCCGTCTTCAGCCATCGCCAAAGTAGATTACAGCTGGGGCGATCGAAAACTGGGGTCCGCCTACCTGACCATCAACACGGTCGAAGGCACCGGCACGCTTCCTGCAGATACCACCATCGCTGAGATTGCCGATATTACACTGCTTACAGGAGAAGCAGCTGAGGAATCACCGGACGGCGAAACCGGCTCTGAACGGACGCCCTTCCGAATCCCATCGATTGTATGGATCATCTTCGGTGTTTTGGCTGCCCTGGCCCTCCTGATTGTCATTATTATCGCTGTCAAATCCTATCAGGAGAAAAAAGAAATGGAAGCGCGGCTGCTGCGGAGACAGCGCCGCCTGGCGCGTCTGAATAACAGCGGCATCTCTTCCATGGAATTCGATTTGAAGATGGAGCAGAAACGCCGGAACCGGCGTTCTGCCAGACGGTCTGCCAACCGTTCCCGCAGCCGCCGATACTGAGAAAGCGTCCCTGAAGGCAGCTGCCCGGGACGCTTTCTCAATGCGCTTCTAACTATTTCTTTTCCTGTTTTTCCGATCCCGCTCTTTTTTCCGGCTCCTCTGCTCCTCCTTCTTCTCAAAAACCTTCCGGGCGCCGTCTTCATCTGCATGCTTCAGTTTTTTGATGACGTAAACATTCTCTCCCTCTGTTCTCTTTACCCGCAGCTTCCCCCGGACATACCCATGTTCCGGACACACCGCCAGACAGAAATACTGCTTTTGGTTCAACGTAAACCACTGTATTTTCTTTCTCAGCATACGCCTGCATTTCCCGCAGATCATATCCGTAACCCGCTTATCGGCCAGAGCCGCATCGCGCGACGGAAAGATTCTGGACACATACTTGGAATACGTGGGAAATTCCAGATAGATCTCTTCATCAGCGCTTTTCGGAAGCCGGTAATAATCCACCGATACATATGGCTTCCATTTCTCAAATCCCATGGCCTGCATGACGCGTCCCGTATAATAAGCGTCGTCAAGGGCCCTGTGAAAAGGCCGGTCCTTCTGTATCCGCAGTGTCTCTATCGCACAATCCAGCGCCGGCTTTTCTTTATTAAGTCCTTCCCGGAAAGAGTACAGCTTCTGTATATCATAGTAATACAGCGGAAACGCAAACGGATTGTCAAGTCCGTAGTAAGCCATATTGCGCTGAAGCTCCGTCACATCCATGGAACCCCACGTGCAGAACCGGCAGTCCGGACCGCACCACTCCAGAAACTCCCGGACTGCCTCCGGAAACTGTTTCCCTGCGCTTCGCAGTTCCTTCATATTTAAATGTGTAACCTGAGAAATCCTGTAATGAAGATGCCGGTAAACCTGGGGCGTCACCAGCTGATGGTATTCCGATACCATCTCCAACTGCTCGTTCAGCTTCACCGCTCCGATTTCAATGATCTCAAAAGGGAAATTGTCTATGGAATATTCTTTGCCTTCGGGACTCTGGTTCCACTCCAGATCCATCACAACATACGTACTCATGGAGACAGTATAACATAGAATATCCCTTCTGTATAGGAATGTTTTTAATATGTAAACAGCTGCGTGCAGTAAATGGTTCCGCCGGACTGGTAATATCCGATACCAATATTAACATATCTGCTGTCCAGAATATTGGCTCTGTGGCTTGCGCTGTTCATCCAGCTGTTCATAACTGCTGCCGGAGTGGAAAAACCATAAGCGATATTTTCACCTGCATTTATATAGGAAATTCCATTCTGGCTCAGCACGGTACTGAAATGACTTCCATTGGGCCTTGTGTGAGAAAAGCTCCGGGCAATCTCCTGGGCACGGATCGCAGCTGCCGCTGTCAGACGGGAATCTTCCCTTACGGAAGACAGGCCTGCCGCGGTCCTTTCTCTGTTAACCAGTTCAATGACTCCTTCAATATATGCCCGCGCCTGATTTGTACCTGTATCCTGACCCGGAAGCTGTGTGTCCGGTTTCTGCGTATCCGGTCTCTGAACGTCCGGTTTCTGAACATCCGGCTGCTGAATGTCCGGCCACTGGATGTCTGGCCATTGAATATCCGGCCACTGAATATCCGGCCACTGAATATCCGGCTTGTTCTGTTGGTCCGGCATCATGCCTTCTCCCTGGCCCGGGAACCATTCCGGCTCATCCGGCACCTCCGGCCTGCCCTGTGTATCCGGCTGCGCGCCGCCTCCCTGGCCTGGGAACCATTCCGGTTCGTCAGGCACCTCCGGCCTGCCCTGCGTATCCGGCTGCGCGCTGCCTCCCTGGCCCGGGAACCATTCCGGCTCATCCGGCACACTCCAGTCTCCGCCTCCGCTCCACAAATTTCCTCCGCAGTTTCCTCCAATGACATAAACTCTCACGGCAGCCTGAGCCGTCATCGGCACCGCCATGGAAACCGTCAGTCCGGCTAAGGCTGCATATTTTGCCATTCTCTTCATAAATTCTCTCCTCCTGTCGCTACATAATTTTTACAGTTCTGTTACAGATTTATGTTAACATACAGAAGTTGGGAAATCTATCGGTAATAGCTGGCAGAGCTTCCAGTTCCTTGGCAGCCTGATTTTGGAAACCCTTAAAAACTCTTTAAATATCGTAAGGACGCCGTAAAACATCTTTATACTTTCGTTCTTGTAATTTGTTTCCAGTAATTGTATAATATAGCCTAGAACTCATTCTACAACTTAGGGGAAAGGAACATATACTATGCGGAAACATATTTTTCGCCCTGCATTAGCTATTATGCTTTCATTTGCGCTGGGCGCGTTATCACCTGTCTGTACCGCTCAGGCCGCTACTGTCCGGTCACCTCAGGCATCCGGCTCTGTCACCTATGGAAACGGCACTGCTGTCATCGACGCATCTCACACCTCTGACGGCTACATTATGGTGAAATATTCCGGAAGCGCCAGGAGGATCAAGGTTCGTATAACCAAGAACACCCAGTATACCTATGATCTGAACGTATCAGGGAATTATGAGACATTTCCTTTGACAGAAGGCAGCGGAACCTATACGGTAGCAGTTTTTGAGCATGTGGAAGGAACCATGTACGCCCAGGCCGTTCACCAGAATATCTCTGTGAATCTGTCTGACGAGAAGACGCCTTTTTTGTATCCCAATCAGTTCTGCAATTATAACGCCATGTCCGCTGTCGTGGGCGTATCCGACGCCGTGGCCGGCGGAATCTCCGACCCGCTGCAGAAAGTTGCTGCAATCTACAACTACGCCGTCAACAACCTGTCCTACGATTACAATAAAGCGGCCACAGTCCAGAGCGGCTACCTTCCCAACAACGACAATACCCTGGCTACCAAAACCGGCATATGCTTCGACTACGCTTCCCTCATGGTTGCCATGCTGAGACTGCAGAATGTCCCGGCCAAGCTGGTGATCGGTTATACCAACAATATTTACCACGCATGGGTCAGCGTCTACACGGATGAACAGGGCTGGATCGACAATGTAATCTTTTTCAACGGCAATGAATGGAGATTCATGGATCCCACCTTCGCTTCCACCGGCAAGGGCAGCGCATCGGTCACCGAGCACATCAAGAACTCCGCCAACTACACCGCGAAGTTTACATACTAAATCTGACGGAGGTATCCTATCATGAAGCAGAGCAAATCACCTTTCAGGGGCATGGCCCTGGCCAGCTTCTGCATGCAGCTGTCCCTGCTGTGCCAGGCAGGCGGCGGCGACCTGGCGGAAGGCGTGTCCTTTATGGCAGAGGATGCCGCCGGTGAGGTTGAGAAAAAAATCCTCACCGAGATGGCGGAGAAATTAAATGAAAGCCAGTCCGTCAGCCAGGTTATTGCCGAAGCGGACTGCTTCCCTCCCTATATGGTGGAGATGACCGCCATGGGCGAGGAGAACGGAAAACTTGATGTGATCCTGAAAGAATTATCGGAATACTACGAGCGTGAAACCCGTCTGGCGGAAAGTCTGCGCAGGGCGCTGACTTATCCCGCTATGATGGTTTTTATGCTTCTCGTTATTTTATTTGTACTTTTTGTGAAGATTATGCCCATCTTTTCCGGCGTATACGAACAGCTGGGCGCCACTATTCCGCCTGTGGCCCAGGCCGCCATCAATATCGGCGGCATCTTAAGCGGTGCAGCTCTGGCCGTTATCGTAATCCTGGCAATCCTTATCGTTCTCATTCGGGTTCTTGGCAATAACGGAAAGCAGCCCGCTTTTGCCGCTGCCATTTTGAATTTCATCAATTCTCATTCCGCCATCACCCGGCTGACCGCTGTCTGCAGATTCTGCAACGCGGTCTCTGTCGCTTTGGCCAGCGGCGGCGGCGAGGCTTTGGAATACGGCATGGATATGGCGGAACGGCTGGTTGACCATCCCCAGGTATCCCAGCAGATCAAAAAGACCCGGGAACTGGTTCTGGAAGGCAATTCTTTCTATTCATCCGTAAAAGAATCCGGCCTTTTTTCCGGATTTGACCTGCAGATGATTCGTGCCGCCAGGGATGCGGGACGTACATCTTCCGTTCTCCAGAAGCTGGCTGACGATTATGACCAGCGGGCCCAGGACGCTCTGGATTCCATGGTGTCCAAGCTGGAGCCTGCGATTGTCACCATACTGGCTGTGGCAGTAGGCCTTGTGCTTCTTTCCGTCATGCTGCCTCTTGCGGGAATTTTGTCAGCAATCGGTTAGGAGGCCTGTCATGACACAAACAGCCGGCAATAAAAGAAAATTTTCCTTCATTGGCTATCTGGTTTCAATCGGCCTGGTAGCCGCCTGTCTCTACATATTCACAGTCGGAACCGCCGGCGTCGCAGAACGCACCAGGGAAGAGAATCTGAATTCCCTGGTCGAGGCTGTCCGACGGGCTTCCGTTCAGTGCTACGCCATCGAAGGACGTTATCCTCCCAGCGTGGAATATCTGGAAGAACATTACGGAATCTCCATTGACAGAAATGACTATAACGTATTCTACAGCGGATGGGCAAGCAATATTATGCCGGATATTACCATCATTCCTGTAGAAAAGGAGGAGGTTGAGTAATGGCGGCCAGATCTTTTAAGCGTTCTTCCGGCGGTGCGGAGCAGTTATTTCCGGCTCTGCTGTTTTTTGTGTTTCTTATCTGTACAATCTTTACCATATTGATCGGCAGCCGTGTTTATGAGAATATCCGCGCCCGCGATGATACCTCTTTCCATACGGATACAGCCCTTGCCTACATCACCAACAAAGTCCGCCAGGGGGATAAGGCCGGCTCCGTCTCCGTTCGTGAGATAGAAGGCTGTTCCGTTCTGGTCCTGACTTCCCACTACAGCAGTTCTGATTATGAGACCTGGCTGTATGCCCAGGACGGCCAGCTGAAGCTGATGGAACTTTTTTCCAGAACCGACAGCGGACTGGGCATTGACGCCGGATTGGAGATCATGGACTGCGAACATCTGCAGTTTTCTATCGAAGAGACCGCCGGCTCCGAACGCATCCTGTCTGTGGAATTAAATGACGGTTCCGATACCTACACGGCAAGACTTCTTCTCAGAAGCAGCCAGGAAGGAGGCCGGTCATGAAAAGACAAAGACGTGAACGCACTTCCTACGCTTTTCTGATGGAGATGATGTGGGTCTGCGCCTTCTTTCTCATCTGTGCCTGTATCTTTGTCATGGCCTTTGCCAAGGCCGAACAGATGAGCCGGACTGCCGATACCCGCAACCAGGCAGTTCAGGCCGCTTCCAACGCCCTGGAAGAACTTTATGCCGCATATGGTTCCGCCACGGCTTCTTCAGAAGACGAAGACGGCCTCCGCGCCGACATGGAATCCTCTTCTGCACGGATTGCAGAGCAGTATTCCGCCAGCGGGTACACGCTTCAGATCACCTCGGAAGTGGGAGATGGACTGCTTCAGGTATCCGTCCTGGCCATAGACAACCGCAGCCAGGAGGAACTTATCACGCTGACCGGAGCACGGGCAGCTTCACCGGAAGGAGGCCAGTCATGAAAAACCGAATCAGCATTGGTATCTCCTCCATCGTATTGATTTTCCTCATTCTCTGCCTGGCTGTTTTCAGTCTGCTGAGTTTGAGTGACGCCAACACTGCTCTGTCTTTCTCCGAGCGGCGGGCGGCTTCCGTCAAGCTCTACTACGAAGCAGATGCGGCCGGACAGACCTTTATCCGAGACTTCCGAAGGGCCTTTTCTGAGTCGGGAGATTCCATGACTGCCGCGCAGACAGCTGCGCAGCCGCTTCCGGAAGGCTGCACGGTCTCCGTATCCTCGGATGACACGGTTCTTTGTGAAATTCCTCTGGGCAACGGCCAGAGGCTCAGCATGGAACTGTCCTCTGACGGAACCGAGATTTTGTCTTACTATGTTTATAACAGCGAAGAATATATTATTGACACTCACATGCCGGTACTTGGCGGCGAGTAGAAAGGATTTGCCATGATAGAAAAATACCTAGAGCAGGCAGTTAAAGCCGGCGCGTCAGATCTGTTCCTGATTCCCGGCATTCCGGTTTCCATGAAGGTCAACGGCCGGATTGAGCCAATGAGCGATGAGCGCATTTTTCCCAGGGAGATGGATCGGCTGATCGCCGAAATCTACGAAGTCAGCGGCCACAGAAAGATGGAGTATATTGAAGAAGGCGATGATGATTTCTCCTTCGCCATTCCCAATCTGTCCCGGTTCCGTGCCAGCATCATGCGGCAGCGCGGCAGCCTAGGCGGCGTTATCCGCGTGGTTAAATTCGAGCTTCCGTCAGCAGCTGCCTACAATATCCCGGATGAAGTTTTAAACGCCGCTAAAATCAAAAAAGGCCTGGTTCTGGTGACAGGCCCTGCCGGCAGCGGCAAATCCACCACTCTTGCCTGCATCATCGATAAGATCAACCACGAACGGAATGCCCATATCATCACTTTGGAAGATCCCATAGAGTTCCTTTACCGGCATGATAAATCTGTGGTGACTCAGCGTGAAATCGGCCTGGATACGGAAAACTATCTGACCGGCCTTCGGGCAGCCCTTCGACAGGCTCCTGATGTCATTCTGGTCGGCGAGATGAGAGACTATGAGACTATCTCAGCCGCAGTAACCGCCGCTGAAACCGGCCATCTGGTATTCTCCACCCTTCACACTCTGGGCGCCGCCAATACAATCAACCGTATTATCGGTGTGTTCCCGGAGGAAGGACAGGACCAGATCCGTACTCAGCTTTCCCTGACCTTGCAGAAGGTCGTCTCCCAGCAGCTGGTGCCCTCTGCCGACGGCAGGCTGATACCTGCCTTTGAGATTATGAATCTGAACAAGGCAATCCGCAATAAGATCCGGGATAAAGACGGGAAGATCCATCAGATTGACAGCGATATCAGCCAGGGGGCTGATGAAGGCATGATCAGCATGGGAAAATATCTTGAGAATCTTCTAAAAGAGGGTAAGATTACGGAAGAAACCTACAAGAATTACGCTCCTGCTCCCGCGGAGCCGGCCAAACCCCGGAGAACTGCTTTTATTTAAGGTCTTTCTTTCCAGGGAGCCGCAGGAACTATATTAAACTGGCTAATGGAGGCATTTGATGGATACTGCCGCTAAAAATAACAAACGAACTGTAATTGGGGAGATTATTTTCATAGGTGCGCTTCTGGCGTTCATCGTACTGTCTTTCATTTCTTTTATACGGGACAACAATGAACGTATACTGGAACAGAACAATAGTTTTATCGAGGCTGCCACCAATCAAACCAAAGCCCGCATCGATGACCTGTTCGACACCGCTCAGAGCAACGTGGAAATGATGACTCATCTGTACGGTTCCATGATGACGAAGCCAGTGGTTGACGAGGCCCTTCTGCAGGATATGACGGACCGCTCCACTTTCGATTACGTGGAATTCATTTCGGCAGACGGAATCGACCTGACGGCCAGCGGACAGACGGCGGATTTATCCGACCGGGATTATTTCATCCAGGGCATGCAGGGGAAAAGCGGCAAGACCGTTATCTATAATTCCAAAATTACCCATGAAACGCTTCTGATTTTCTATTCTCCCTTCTATTACGAAGGTGAAATCATTGGTGTCCTCAGCGGAATCATGCGGGGTGAGACCATACACAATGTTCTCGATACCGACTATTTCGGAACAGAGATCAGCACATATCTTCTGGAGCGCAACGGCAATGTTATTCTTTCCCACGGCGACAATTCAAACCCTGAGAACCTGCTGACATCTCTTACAGCGAATAACCAGCTGGCTCCGCAGGACCTGCAGGCTTTTCAGGATGTTCTGGACGATACCAATAACATTGATTTCAATAACTTTAACTATAAGGGTTTCAGCGGCGCCGGAAGCGCCTATATCACGGCGCTTTCTGACGGCGAATGGCTTCTGGTTCAGAATTTTCCGTCATCCCTGACAAAACAAATGACAGAGCAGGCGGATTCCGCGGGAATCTGGCTGGAAGTCAAGCTGTTCGCTGTTTTTCTGATCTATATCCTGTATCTTCTGATGAAAAACTGGCAGCAGAAGAGGCAGCTGACTTCGGAGAATCAGGAAATCTCTCGAATCGTGGGAGCTGTCACCCATCTGTTCTCCCGCTTCGCCCTGGTAGACTTTGAAAATGACACTTACGAATACCTGAAAGATAAGACAAAAGGCGCCCCGGAAAAAGGCGCCTATGCAGAACTGATAAAATATCTTACGCCCAAATATCTGTCAGACAACGGGAACGGTGAAAAAATGAGCGATGTTATCTCCCGGGAATACGTGCAGAAGCACCTGACAGAGGACGTCCCCTACCTGCAGTTTGAATATCAGATTGACATGGACGGCACCTGCTGGGAGAATATCTCTATTCTGTGCCTGAAACGGAAAAACGGCCTGCCTTCCCGGGTTCTGTTCGCCATTCAGGACATTACTTCCCTGAAAGAACAGGAGCTGCAGATCCGCGCTGCGCTTCAGAACGCTTCTGAGGCTGCGGAGGCTGCTAACCGCGCCAAATCAGATTTCCTGGCCCGCATGTCCCATGACATCCGCACTCCCATGAACGCCATTATGGGCATGACCGCAGTTGCCGCCATGCATATGGATGATCCGGAGCGGCTGACGGACTGCCTGAGCAAGATTACAATCTCCAGCCGACATCTGCTTGCCCTGATCAACGATGTTCTGGATATGTCCAAGATTGAGAGCGGCAAGGTAACTCTGTCGGAAGAACCCTTCAATATGGCAGATATGGTGGAAAGCCTTCTAACGATCATCCAGGCCCAGGTCAACAGCAGACATCAGCAGCTGAAAGTGCATATTTCCGACATCACACATGAGGATGTGATCGGTGATACCCTGCGTCTCCGCCAGATTTTCGTAAATATTCTCGGCAATGCGGTAAAATTCACACCGGTTGGCGGAACCATCATATTTTCCATCCGGGAATGTGTTTCTCAGATTGCCGATATGGCATGTTATGAATTCATATGCGAGGACACCGGTATCGGCATGGACGAGGCTTTCATCAAGACTATCTTCGATCCGTTTGCCCGGTCTCAGAATTCTGTCAGCCAGAACATCGAAGGCACCGGCCTCGGCATGACCATCACCCGCAATATCCTGCTCATGATGGACGGCGACATCAATGTGGAAAGCCAGTTAGGCGTCGGTTCCAAATTCACGGTGCGGCTCCACCTGCGGCTGCAGGAACCGGGCGCCGACAACGTGGATGAACTGGCTGACCTTCACGTACTGGTAGCCGACGATGATCCGGACTGCTGCGTCAGCACCTGTGATATTTTGGAAAGTATCGGAATGACTGCCGAATGGGTATTGACCGGCGATGAAGCCGTACAGAGAACCATGGATGCTTATAAGGCCGGGAATGATTTCTCAGCGGTAATTCTGGACTGGAAGATGCCCGGCAAGGACGGCCTCGAGACGGCCAGAGAAATCCGCAGCAAAGTCGGGGACCATGTCCCGATCATTATCCTGTCCGCCTATGACTGGTCTGACATAGAAGCCGAGGCCCGGGAAGCCGGCATCCAGGCGTTTATCGAGAAGCCTTTGTTCCGCTCTCGTCTGATCTATGCCCTCAAGTCCGTTCTGAACCAGGACAATAAGGAAAAGAAACTGGCTGCCTCTGAACTGGAGCAGGCCGATTTCTCAGGAAAACGTGTGCTTCTTGTGGAGGATAATGAACTGAACCGTGAGATTGCCGTAGAACTGCTTTCCCACATCGGCGTCGCCGTAGAGCAGGCGGAAGACGGCCAGATTGCCGTAAACATGGTTAAAAATAATCCGCCGGGATATTATAATCTGATCTTTATGGATATACAGATGCCGGTTATGGACGGCTACGAGGCCTCAAGGCGTATTCGGAATATCGGCCGTGAAGACACTGCTCATATTCCGATTGTAGCCATGAGCGCCAACGCATTTGATGACGATATCAGAGACGCCCAGGATGCCGGCATGAACGACCATGTGGCCAAACCGGTAGAAGTCCCCAAGCTTCTGGAAGCCCTGGAAAAATGGCTGTAGCTTCTGAAATCTATTCTTCCTCTGACCCGCCCTGGCGAACCTGCCGGGGCGTACAGCCGTAGGTGGCACGGAACATCTGATTGAACAGCTTGTAACTTGCAAATCCGTGACGCTCCGCAAGCTCCATGATTCCGGTGCGCGTATTGCGGATATCGGAATATACGTGGGCCATCCGCACCTCATTCAGATACTGTGAGAATGTAATTCCCATGTGCTTCTTGAAAAACCGGCTGAAGTACTCCCTGCTCAGGTAGAAATGCGAAGCAATCTCTTCAAGAGAAATCGGTTCCGCATAATGACAGTCAATGTAGGCCGCTATCTCTCCCATTCGTTTAAGCACATCTTCTTTCTCCGTTCGAGGCCCGTCGGCTTCAATCTTATAAGTAAAATAATTCAGAAGCTCATAAAATACCGCCATGGCGACTGCCTGACTCCGAATCTCATATCCCAGAGGCTGTGTGACGTGGAGAAGGGGCAGTTCCATCAGCAGTTTGCAGGTCTTTATGTAAGGTTCATACTGAACCTCCTTCAGATCATCCCGCCGGCAGGCAAACGAATATTCATGGAGGCTGGGGACAAACTCCCGCATATTTTTCCGTGAAAAATGCAGTACTACAACCATTGCCATATTTTCGTATCGAAATTCATGAAGCTGATTGGTGTCAATTACAATGAACTCGCCGGCGGCAACACGGATCTCTTTATTTTCAACCTTAATCAGCGCTGTTCCGGTAAGAACGTAAATCAGCTCGATGGCGGAATGCCAGTGAAGCGGATTGTACTCCCTCCTGTTGGTAAAATAATTGATCAGCACTCCTGACTGTCCGTCCTTAAACATCGGTTCATACATAATACATTCCCTCTTTTCATTTGTAACTGTCTTACCACTTTTTCACAATTTTCAGCCGGTTGGTTCCCTCCCTGTATTCATATTCCATCTGATCCATAGTCTTCTTCACCAGGAAAATTCCCAGACCGCCAATCTCACGCTCACCGGCGGACAGCGTTACATCCGGATCTTCCCGCTCCAGCGGATTAAATGGACTTCCGTTATCCATAAATGTAAGGGCTGCCTCCGGAATCTTCTCATTAATTTCTATACGAACCGTCGCTTCTCCGGATTTGTCCCCGTAAGCATACCTGACGATATTGCTGAAGATCTCATCAATTGCTACATCAAGCTGCGCGATCACCTTAAAGGGACAGCCGGCCTCCTCAAGCCGTGCCTCCACAAATTCTGTGACTTTCTTCACATTGTCTGTCACAGCTTCCACTGTGATTTCCTGGCCGTGGCCGCGATATATCAGGCAGAGCATGGTAATATCATCAAACTGCGGGGCATTTCCCACAAAACGGTCCACATCTTCCAGAACAGCCCGACAGATTGTCTCCGGTTCGCGGCTGCCCAGCCGGTTCAGATACCGGTTCAGCCGTTCTTCGCCGTAAAGCTCCTCCTGCCCATCTGTCGCCTCCGTCACGCCGTCTGTATACAGATAAAGCATATCTCCCGGCTCCAGCCGGATTTCATTCTTCCGGTAACGAATTCCTTCCATACCGGCAAGCACCAGGCCCGGCCTGGATTTCAGATACTCGTAGGTACCTTCTGCCCTGCGCAGAAGGGGCGGATTATGTCCCGCATTTCCGAAGGACAAACTGCCGGTCTCCAGATCCAGAATGCCCATCCAGACCGTCACAAACATTCCGGCACTGTTATTGGCGCACAGCTGCTCATTGGCCTCCGTCAGTACCTGCTCTACGGGCAGGCCGGTCTCCGCCAGACTTTTGATCAGCGTCTTGGCCGTCATCATAAACATGGCTGCGGGAATTCCTTTGCCGGACACGTCTGCAATCAGAAATACCAGTTTTTCATCGCCCAGCATATAGAAATCGTAAAAATCCCCGCCCACTTCCTTAGCTGTCCGCATACCTGCCCAGATATCAAATTCTGTCCGGTTAGGATAGGGCGGAAAGACTGACGGAAGAGCCGAAGCCTGAATCGCCTTGGCCAGAGCCAGTTCTTTGTCAATCCGGGCGGCAGCTTCATCAATGTAATGCTTCAGCACATCAACGGTAGCGTTAATATCATCGGACAGGGATGCAAATTCCTCATTGGCCCGGACATTTACCTTCACCTCCAGATCGCCTTCCGTAATCTGACTCAGGGACTGATTGATCCGGTGAATGTTATCTACGATCAGATACTTGATCAGAATGTAAATCAGGACAAACAGTATGGTGAATATGATAACTTCCATGAAAATGGAAATATAAACCGACACATTCCGGGTAAACACGGCTTCCGATTCCGGAATCACGCCCATGATAATATACCCTTCTGTCTGCATATACATGCAGCGGGAAGGCACACCATAAATATCTGCCCGAAACACCTGAAAATCCGGCATGCTTTCCGTGTCCAGCCGATATCCTGTAGTGTTCAGATCCTTCATGTCCTGGCCCTCATGGCCGCTGGAATCACTGACAATCTTCCAGTTTTCATCACAGATCACGATGAAGCCGCTCTCGCCCACATGGCGGTTATTGGTGGCATCCGCCGCCTGATCGGCAATATCCCTCTGAAACTGAACCGCATCGTATCCTACCTGCAGAAAGCCGCCGCCTTCAAGAGCTATGCCGGCGTATTTGCGGGAAATGGAAGAATCGAAACCAGTAGGCTGATAGCTCTGAACCATCTCCTGCTCCCCCTCAAGAAGCTTAAGGAACGACGCAGACTGCTCCTGAGAAGCCATGTCGTAGCCTTCTGCCCCGTCCAAAGTAGTAGCTGTCAAAATACCCTGATCGTTCACCAGATCCAGTTCCGCCACATGAAGATATCGGCGGATTCTGCGCAGCGTTTCCGAGTTTACTTTGCTGATATCTTTCGACGTCATCTGCAGCAGCACCGCAGCTTCCCTGGTCACCTTCAGCAGATTCTCATCAGAAGCATCCAGAATATCCCGGCTTACATCTGAGATATTCAGCTTCAGCGTGTTTTCAATCTGACTGTCGGTAATACCGTCCTCTACCCAGAACGTAAAAATACTGGTAGCAAGAAAGGCACAGGTTACACAGGCCAAAAGCCATTTCTGAAAGGTTTGAACCAGCCCTTCCCTGCTGCCTCCTGAATTCTGTCCGTCCCTGGCTTTTCCCAAAACGGATACCAGAAACAGCGCCAGCATTACTGCCAGACCATTCATCAGAGCCAGCGGCAGCGTTCCCAGTTCTACCGTATAAAACGCCTCCCGAATATTATCTGTCCTTGTCAGCAAAAGAAGCAGCATATCCACCACCTCCGCGATAATGCCTGCTGCCAATCCGTAATACCAGGCCGGCTTCTTATCATCGAACATGAATCGGCGCATAGCCGCCCCGGAAACTCCGGCAAACATGATGGAAATGCTTCCGGCATAGCGGCCGTAATACCCGGCTCCCCAATAGGTTGCAAAGTAGCGTTCCACGCCTCCTATAAGGCCGGAAATGACACCGGCCGGCGCACCAAAAATAAGTCCGGCGCATAGGGGAGCCGCCGTACTCTCATTCATGGTAATGCCTCCTGCGTTAGCGCCGAATTCTGTTCCGCATATTGACAGAATACCGAAAATAACTCCGTAAAGAACCTGGCGTGTCTTCGGCCTCCAGACGCCGAAGGCCGTCTTTTTCTCCGCCAGATACAGGCCTGCTGACACTGCTGCCGTAATAAGGGCCATCACAATCAAAGGGAAATAAACATTCATCTCTTTTATGCTCTTTTCACTTCAGCGCGCGGATTACGCGAAATTCTTCTTAATAACCAGTTCCACTTTATCAGAACGGATCCCAACTAACACGTCATCTGCCAGTTTGCCCACGATGGATTTCTCCAGCTCATCCCACGCCTGAGCAGCCGACGCCTCTGCCATATGTTCTTCCACGCCGCTTTTATATCTCTCCAAAGACCAATAATGGTTGTTCCAGTCCATACCGGTATACATCATACCGCAGTCATCGTAGGGAAACATATTAATTCCGGCATCCGATGCATAGCGGCTGATATCCTCATAATTCAGAAGATAACTTTCCATCAGATCCCGAAGCTTTCCCATAACGCCCTTTGCAGCCATATTCTTGCCGCTGCTGGATACGGAAAGCAGCTCCTCCCGCTTATCCATATCCATATCTACATAAGCTTCCAGGTGAAGCTCCACATCCTTTTTTTCACCTTCCAGCCAGAAATAAGCGCCGAAATCGCCTACGATTCCCTGAACCATTCCGAACATCTCTTCCGCCAGAAGACGAAGACGAAGGCCTTCTTTATAGGTCAGACCCTGATACTGCGCGAATTTGTCCAGCTCCGAATACGCTTTTGTCATTCCGATCCCGCGGTTATTTATCACAATTCTATCTGTTTCCATACAACACTGACCCCTTTCTTATTCAATCGTCAAAATATCTGCAAATCCGGTAATGTCGAAAACCTCCTGAATCATATCATTCGCATTCCGCACCACCATGCTGCCCTGCCGATTCATTACCTTCTGAGCGTAAAGAAGCACCCGCAAACCGGCGGAAGAAATATACTCCAATGCCTGCAGGTCAAAAATCAGACTCTCCACTCCCGCCAGGTTGTTCTGCAGTTCCTGCTCCAGCAGCGGCGCCGTCGTCGTATCCAGGCGCCCGGTCAGCGCTATGGTCATTTCTGTTCCAACTTTGTTTTTATTAATTGTCATTTTTATAAACCTCCTTGATTTATTACATGATAATAATGAATAATTATTATAGCAGAAAAATATAAAGAAAAAATAAAGAAATATTAAAGAAATATTAAAGAAGTGTCAGCTGCTGATACAAAATATCATTTTCCCTAAGCTTTATGGATTTTTCCGCAAATATATGTTATAGTCCTCTTTAAAGTCAACCATTTTCAGAAAGGAAGCAGCTGCCATGAACTTTAAAGCGGTCGTATTTGATATGGACGGAGTTATCTTTGATTCCGAACGCGCAGTCCGGGATTGCTGGAAAATCATTGCCGATCGGTACGATATACCGGACATCGAGACAACCTATATGGCTTGTCTGGGGGTTAACGCTCCCGGCACAAAACGTATCATGCAAAACCGCTACGGAGACGATTTCCCCTATGATGCCTACCGGGCCGAGGCCTCTTCCATCTTTCACTCCCGATACGGCAATGGCCGTCTGCCCATGAAACCCGGCGTCACAGAACTTCTGTCCACCCTGAGGGCGCGCGGCGTCCTTATCGCTTTGGCCTCTTCTACCCGGAGGGAAGTTGTTGTAGAAGAGCTCACCGATGCCGGAATCATTTCCTATTTTCACAAGATTATCTGTGGGGACATGGTAGAAAAAAGCAAACCGGCCCCGGATATCTTCCGGAAGGCCTGCGAGGAACTACAGGTTGCGCCTGAAGACGCTTACGCCATAGAAGACTCCTATAATGGCATCCGCTCCGCCCAGGCAGCCGGCCTTCACCCCATCATGGTGCCGGACCTGTCGGAGCCGACGAAAGAGATGGAACGGCTTTCCGAGATTATTCTGCCGTCCCTTGCAGCGGTGATGGACTATTTATTTTCGAAATAAATACATACAAAAGGCCGCTGCAGAACTGCTGTAATACCTTGCTGTCTTCCCTATCTCACCAGACTTCCTTCCAGAACACCAGTGTCTTTTCAAAAGCGTCCGTATCGCTCTGCCGGCATTTCTCCGGATATTTCCGCTCCGCCTTAAACATCATCGAGAAGCGGGAAGTCACCGGAATAAGCATATGACTGGCATATCGGTAGCTAACGCATTTATATAGGTGTGCGAAATCCTTCTTCTTCAGACGTTCCGTAATTCTTTTCGCCGCCAGTTCGGAGGGCCACATGACATCGTATTCCGGGTAGAACAGCAGCACCGGGCCATCGATGTTTTCCACTTTAATTTGTGCCTCCTCAGGCGCGTACAGCACTGCGTTCTCGTAGCAGGAGCGAAGGCACACCCCTTTCTCCCGCAAACTATCCCGAAGGACCCGCCTTCTGGAAAAACGCAGCCGGGCCCAGGGAATCTCCTTGCCGCGCCAGCTAAACGCAGAACAATCCAACAGCATAACGCCTTTTTTCTTGATAAATCCCTGTCCGCAAATGTTTATCGGGCACACCGCCGTCACGCAGGAGATCAGTTCCGGCATCAGGCTTCCGGCCAACAACGCCAGCTCCGCCCCCATGGAAATGCCCCATAGTCCTACTTTCTCATATCCGTGCTCCCAAAGCCAAAGAGCCGCTTTTTCCACCACCTCTACCGGAATTTTTTCAAAGCAATCCGGCAGACCAGGCTCGTTCCAATACGCCAGCGCCAGCATGGCCATGCCTCGCTTGACGTACTTCTCTGCCATCAGCCTTGTGAAAGGATAAATCCCATCGCTGCCGCCAAACATGATGACCGCTTTGCCGGGGTATTCATCTTTCTCAGGTCTGTAGAGCGTTCCTACAAAACCATTTTCTTTCATCGTAAATTCCTCATTCGGCGTCAGGGTCAGCTGTTCTATCGCACGTTTCGCGCTCGTTTTCATAGCTTTTCTGTTCTCCTTTTCTCACATCTTTACCGTCTTCAATGAAATCCTCGACACATCTTTTTTATAGTTAGCTTTAGCTAACTCTAAGTCAATTTCAGTTTACTATCGCTAACTCTTCCTGTCAAGGTCATTTTACAGAAATTTCGCAGCCGGTAGAACTTCCTGCTGGTGTCGAAATTTCCCACCTTCCAGATGCCTGCCGCAGGAGTTTGGATAGCTCAATATTCCGTGGCGCATTGTCTTTTCATATAATGCCTGGAAATGTTGTGACATCAAAGTATTTGAGCAATCCAAACAAAATATAAGAACTTTTTGGCAGGTATTCATTTTTGAACGTCCGTCAAAGTTGGGTATTCACTTTTTATATACGTTTCGCTATAATCAAGACAGAGTGATTTTCAAGGATTTGCCGCCCTCGCCTGGGCCGGGTTAAATATGGAGACAGGAGATAGATAATCATAATAGTTCCGTAATCCTTGAAATATCGGGTTTTTCCGGGGGCACACAATCGCTTATAACATGAGACAGAACTGTAGGGACTGAAAGAGGAATCTCTTATTTAAGGATAAAACAAAATTAAATTTGACAGACCATATATATGTGGTAAATATATTTTTGAAAATCTCGCACTGCTGGTGCGAGAAATGGAGGTACGCATGGGAAAGAATGAAATTACAGGATATGAACCTCTTGTAGATTATCTAAAACAAATGATCCAACAAAAACAATATCGTGTATTGCAGATGGTTAATTCTGAAACGATAAATCTTTATTGGGAAATTGGGGAGGAAATATATAGACAGCAGGAAGAAAAAGGCTGGGGAAAATCTATTGTTCAAGTATTATCGAAAGAACTGCAAAAAGAATTTCCGGGTGCCAGGGGATATTCCGCAGCAAACCTTTGGAGAATGCGCAATTTTTATCTGACATATCGCGATTCAGAAAAACTCGCACCACTGGTGCGAGAAATCAGTTGGAGCAATAATATTATCATTATGGAGAGATGCAAGGATGACTTGCAGAAAGAATTTTACATACAAATGGTAAAACGATATGGCTGGACGAAGCGCATACTGAGCAATTTTATAGAAGCCCAGACATATGAAAAATATCTGCTGAGCCAGACAAATTTTGATCTGACACTTCCGAAAGAACGGAGGGCCCAGGCAAAATTGGCAATAAAAGATGAATATATGTTTGACTTCGCAGAGCTTTCTCCAGAGTATTCAGAGCATGAACTGGAAATGCAGCTGGTAAATAACATCCGGGCATTTTTAATAGAAATGGGCGGTGATTTTGCATTTATTGGCAATCAATATCATCTGGTTGCAGGGAGCAAAGACATATATTGTTGCTGATCTCCCAGGAAGTCCATAAATAGATCACCTGGTTTGTCCTTGAACTGCTAACTTCGCTGTCTTTATTGTGCATGATGTTTGGAGGCGGCGCTGCCACTGCCACCTCCAATGTATCTTTACTTGCTGCTAAATGAGGGAGTCTTCCGTTTCCCCTGCCTGGTCTGAAGACGTTATTTTGTAACGGCGGAAAATCCTGTCACAGGCAGCCAGCCTGTTATGGAGGGCCTCTAATTCCTCCGCAATGGCGTCCATGGCATCCCCGATCTCGCTTTGAAGGCATTCATAGGAGAGAAGGACATCTTCCAGGTCATCGCGGACATCCGCGTATTCATTGAAGACATCCCAGATGGTTAACCCGTTCGTTTTTTTCATCAGCTGTCACCTCCGAGCATTTCATGTTCCGCCACATAGGTGACCGTGTGGTCGTCAACCAGGCGGTGCTGCTGTTGGAAACAGTACATCAGCGCTTTTTCACTGATCCGGTTGATCACCCTTGGTATGCCGGATGATACTTTATAGATCTCGTCGAATGCCCGGGAAGTAAACAGTTCCTGCCTGCACTGCGCGTAATCCAGATGTGCCTGGATGTATTTTTCTGTCTCTGAGCGGCTCAGGTGCGGCAGGACGCAGTTCAGGTCGATCCGCTGGCGTACCGCGTCGTACCGTTTTAACCGGAGCTTGTCATCCCATAGTTCCGACTGTCCTACCAGGATCAGTGCCAGCGGGCTCATGGAGTCGAACCGGTAATTCAGCAGGAAGCGGAATTCCTCAATGGTCTCTTTTTCCAAAAGGTGCGCTTCATCCAGCACGCAGACAACCTTCTGGTGATGGACCCCGCGGAGGATCTCGATCTCTTTCTGGAGCTGGCGTTTGGCCGCGCTCCGGTAATACTTTGCCTCCAGTCCGAGCTGGCTGAGCATCCCGGCGTAAAACCAGCGCGGGGTCAGTTTGGA
>CANQRW010000028.1 GCA_947626365.1 uncultured Lachnospiraceae bacterium | reverse complement strand
TCCGCGCGCCCGCAGGCTGATATTCGCGGACATTCAGGGTCTTACATACTGTTCAGTCTTCAGTTTTCAAGGTCCTTGCGCGCTGACTCTGGTTCAGCAGCAACTTTTATACCTTACCATACTGCTTTCCCTTTGTCAACAACTTTTTTAAACTTTTTTCACAAAAACTTCCATCCGCCATTTGGGCGGTGGAACTATACTATAACATTTCATCCGCGAAATTGTCAAGGGAATTTTCATTCTTTTTTTATCATTTTTTTCTTCTAATTTACCTGCCACAAGATATGCGGTTCTTTATTATTTTGCCCTATATTTTGTGGTTGTTCTGTCTCTTCTTCAGACATCAATCCCTATCCGGCAGTCATGCTCCTATTCCTTTGAAAATACCGAGGATCAACCGGGTAAGCAAATTATATCGATAAAGCAGCGACAGCCATCCGCTGGCCCGTATCTGAGTCAGCATCTGCTGCGACCAGGCTGCTTTCGAAAAAATCGTCAGTACCAGAAAGAATATCCACACAAAAAGCAATCCGTGCAGGCCGCCCAGCAAAGCTCCGGCCAGGTGGTTCATCCCCGAAAGAATCGGAAGCTTTGCCACCAGATCCAGCGCATTGGCAAGCAGCCTCAGGGACACATACACAACCAGGAACGATATGACGAAACCGACCAGATTTAACATCAGGTTCGCAAGATAATTTCCAATATATTCCGTAAAAGCGGTTACTCCCAGAAGTTCGTACATCTCGCTGTTGTTATTTTCAATCAGAAGCTCCTTTATCTCGTCCGGAAGCTCCATTCCTTCAATAAACTGCCGCTGAAAGGACGGAGTCTCCAATGCCATCCCAGGAATTGTATTTCCCAAAAGTTCTTCCGGCTGAACAGCGGCCTCTACACGCTTTGCGAGCCATTCATATACAGAGGTGTTCTGACGGACATAGTCCGCGGCATAAGGCATAGCCAGTCTGACAACCACGAAAGTAATCAGCAGGGCCAGCATAGAAACTGCCAGCCGTATCAGGCCGCGCCAATGGCCATACAGAACCATTCCCAACAAAAAAACTCCTATTGCGATTTCCAACCAGTTATCCATTGCGTTTATTCTCCGGACAGTATTAATTTTTCCAGGGCCTGGGCGACTCCTGCCTCATTATTGCCGGCAGTCACATAATCGGCGGCCTCTTTCAGACCGGCTTCCCCATTTCCCATGGCTACGCCCCAGCCGGCCTTTTTGATCATGGAATAATCATTTTCGCCATCACCAAATACCATGACCTGAGAAACATCCACACCCAAATAAGCGGCCAGGCGCAGAATCGCATCTCCCTTTTCAGCACCCTCGCCATTAATCTCAAGATTATTATATACCGAAGATGAAACCAGTGTGTCAGAAAACTGTATCAGAAGATCTCTCATCATCCTGCGGTCCTTCTGATCGACAAAATACATGTTAATTTTATCGACCGGACGATCCCCGGTCCGAATATACTCCTTAATATCGGGAACTTTGATTCTGGTGCGGCGGATCATAGTCTGTATGTGAAAAGGCACGGCAAAATCCTCCAGATGATCGTAAAATCTTTCTTCGGAAATTCCCTGACCCTCAACGTAGGCGTCATACATAATATGAGGGTAGGCATCCGCCATATCCATGATCGCCAGAGCAGTCTCCGGTTTCATCTGCTGCCGGTCCAGAATCTGGTTCTCTCTTATATCTTCAATAAATGCCCCATTTACAGTGACAGCATAACGAATCCCCCGGATGTTTAAAACCTCCGGAGGAATTCCCTGCCTGATCCTGCCTGTACAGGGGACGATATAAATGCCCCTGTCTGCACATGCCTCCAATGCCTGCAGGTTTCTCTCCGGCAGATTTTTATCATCATCCAGCAATGTTCCGTCCAGGTCAAAGGCGATCAGTTTTATTTTCATAGATTTTCCTTCTAGATAAAGTGTTCTTCCCTCAGAATCAGCAGACCTTCTTTATCGTATTTAGGAGAAAATACTCCTGTGATCAGTCTGCCGAGAGACGGCTTCTCTGCCTTATCGGCAGCCTCCTCGATCAGTTCCTCTGCGGTAGCCCTTGTCAGCGGAATGCCATCCTCTTCCATCAGTTCCACACGTTCATAGAGCGCCAGCATACTCTTCCCGAGAATGCTGCAGTCAATCTGACTGGCATACTGACATGCATATTCCGCAAAAGCGTCTGCATCCATCTCCTCATCATAATCATCATTTTCCATCACAGCCGCTTCTTCCGGTCCTTCCTCCCCGTCTGACACGACCTGCTCCTCTTCTCTGTGGGCCTGACGTTCCTCCTCTTCCACCTGGCGCATAACCGCCTGTTCGATGGGATCTTCCCTGACCAGTTCTCCGTCTATATGCTCAAACATCTGCATAAACTCAGGATTCTTCTGATACATTTCCTCCATCTGGCGGGGATTATCGATCAGCACGACCACCATACCGCTGGTATCGTCTGTCATCAATTCTTCCAGATTCTTAAGCTCATCTTCGGATAAATCCCCCGCTTCCTCAATAATCAGATCCTTGCCGCGAAGCCTGTCAGCCACATTCATGATTCCTCTGCTGTTCAGCTTACTGCCTGTGATCTTCAGCGTCTGATTGTGAGTATTATGAACTACATGGTATTTCTTTAAGGCATCAATCGCCACCTTCAGGCCCTTTTCCGGAGTCCTGGCCTCAACAGACAGATGATTGGAAACCGGTTCCTGCGCAGGCGCCTCCCCTTTGCCGGGATCCCGGCCGGCTCCATTCTGCCGAGCGGCTGAAATCTCCTCTGAATCGCCTGCCTGGAAAGAAGCCTCGTTCTCCTGCGCCGATTCTGCCCCTTCCGGCTGCTCCGCTTTTGTCACTGCCGCCTCGGCAATAACCTGCTGTTCCTCGTCATCCTCAATCCGAGCCTCTTTTTCCTCGGAACCAGTACCGGCCATACCAGACCTGCGGATATCATACAAAGTTTTCGTCGGCTCATCTACAATTCTGCTGTTATCGCTGCCTTCCTGGGCAATGCGGGACACTTCCTGGGCCAGATTCTCCTCGACTGCCGCCTGATGAAGATTGGCCACCAGCTCTTCATCGCCCTGATAACGGTCATACATCGCGTATTCTTCCGCCTCTCCGCCTGAGGATTCCTCCCCCGGATAGTTATCTTCCGAATAACTATCTTCCGGGTAATCATCGGCGGAATAACCATTCTCCGGGTAATCATTCTCCGGGTAATCGTCCCCCGGATAACGATCCTCCGGGAAATGGTCCTCGTCCGGATCATCATCCATCAGCATATCAAGAGGTCCGCGGGAAAATTCTTCTTCTACGGCTTTCAATTTCGCTTCATATTTATCCTTATTCTCCACCAGATCCTGCTGGTAATCATTGAGAGGCGCATACTGAACCTTCAGTTTCATGGCTTTCTCTACATATTTGCCCAGACCAAACATCAGGATCATGCGGTCACACATCTGAACGCACTTTTCCCGTTCCCCTGCCTGAGAATACAGCTCCGCCAGTTCGTACATCCACTGCTCATCCATCTCTGCAGACACATAGCTTTCAAGAATAGGAAGCAGCTTATCCACAGACGTGCCTCTTTCTTTCAAAATCAGATATCGCAGCAAACTCTGGCGGGAATCGCCCGGAGCCACTTCGCAGAATTCTCTGTAATAATCCTCTGCCTCCCGCACATTTCCTTCGCGAAGAGCCAGCTCTGCCAGTTTAAACAGCAGCCTCTTTCCTACCGGGGCGCGCTCATAAGCCTGAAGCAGGATCTCCTTGGCTTCCAGATACTCTCCGTTATTCTCATATACCTGAGAGATCATTGCCAGCAGATTCGCGTTGCGGACACGATGCCAGTCTATGGTATCGGCAATCTTCATGGCCGTCTCGAAATCTTCCTTCATCACCAGTTTCTTAATTTGCTCAACCTTGACGTTAAACTCATATTTATCCATGGTCTACACTCCTACTAAACGTTTTCTGACGGTTAAAGTTCCACCCGTCCTTCCAGGGCGCGAAGAAGAGTCACCTCATCG
Organism: uncultured Lachnospiraceae bacterium; assembly: GCA_947626365.1. Lineage (GTDB taxonomy): Bacteria > Bacillota > Clostridia > Lachnospirales > Lachnospiraceae > UBA3402. The sequence continues at coordinate 34,615 of CANQRW010000028.1, read as the reverse complement.
ATGTTCTCCAAATCGCCGCCCACCGGAACGCCGCTGGCAATCCGGCTTACCTTAATACCCGTAGGTTTTATCAGCTTGCTTATGTACATGGCTGTCGTCTCTCCCTCCAAACTGGAGTTGGTAGCGATGATCACTTCATTTACATCGCCCTGCAGACGCTGCATCAACTCTTTCAGCCGAATTTCATTAGGACCAATCCCCAGCATGGGGGAAATGGCTCCGTGAAGGACATGATACACGCCGTCATATTTGCCTGTCTTTTCATACGCCGCGTAATCCCTGGGATTCTCCACTACCATGATGGTTCTGTGATCCCTGCTCTGGCTTCTGCATACCGGGCACAGTTCCTGGTCCGTCAGGGTGCAGCATTCCCTGCAGTAACGGATATTTTTCCTGGCGTCAACCATAGCGGACGCCAGCTGCTCTACCTGCTCGCCGGGCATATTGATAATATGAAAAGCAAGCCTCTGCGCCGACTTGGTCCCTATTCCCGGAAGCCTGGACAATTCTTCGATTAATTTTGCAATCTGGCCGCTGTAGTATTCCATATCAGAACGGAAGGCCTCCGCCTAAGCCGCCCAACCCGCCGGTCAGCTTCGACATGGCGCTGGCGGAAGCTTCTTCCATCTGGCGGAAAGCTTCGTTGGCAGCCGCCATGATCATATCCTCCAGCATTTCCACATCATCCGGATCCACTGCCTCCGGTGAGATCTTCACCGCGGTAATCTCCTTCCTGCCGGATACTGTGACGCTGACCGCGCCGCCGCCTGCAGAAGCCGTATATTCCCTGCTTTCCAGTTCTTTTGAAGTCTCTTCCATCTGCCGCTGCATACGCTGAGCCTGCTTCATCAGATTGCTCATGTTTCCCGGCATGCCGCCCTGAAATCCGCCGCGTTTCGCCATATTCTTTTCCTCCCGAATGTTTTATAATATGATTCCGCTATTCTTCTATGGTAATATCCATATGGATATGATTTTTCAAATCCTCGTCCGTGACATACACGGTATCTGTCCGCTCGCCGCTGCCCAGAAGCCGCGCCTTAAAATAGATGTCCTTGCCGTAAGTATTCTTCACATAATCCTCCAGCTGGCCCATGACAGTCGGGCGCCGCCCGATATCAAAGCTGTCCCTGCTGGAAAACACCACACACAGGCAGCTGTCTCCGGCAGGTTCCACAACCGTATCCCGGAAACCGGAACGGATCACGCCTCCAAGACTGCGGACAATCCTGCCCCACTCGCCGCGGATCATCTGCAGATCCTCCAGCTGCGCTTTGGGAAGCGTCACCTGCTTCGGCGGAGCGCTCTCCGCAGCCGGGGCCGCCGGCGCCGCAGCCTGCGGCACAGCCGCCTGGACTGCAGGAATTCCCTCTTCCAGAGTCTCCTCAATCTTATTCAGCCGTTCCAGAATGGAATCGTAATTCTCCTCCATCTGAGGCCTTGTCAGTTTAATAAACGCCAGTTCCACCAAAACCCGCTTCTGAGCCGCATACCGAATCTGATTGGACAGCTCGGAAAATACGCGGATATAACGCATCAGCGTCTCGCCGGAGGCCTTTTTCGCATCCTCTTCCAGAAGCTTCAGATTGTCAGAAGACATATCCACAATGCCTTCCGGATCATCGGCAGACTGAGTCAGCAGAAGATTCCGCATATACCAGGTGAAATCCAGGACGAACTGGGTCAATTCCCTGCCCTGGAGAATCAGCTCTTCCAGCTGACGGATGCAGTCTGTCGTCCGGTTCTCCGTCACCGCCCGGAACATCCTGCTGAAAACACTGGTGTCAACCGCCCCGAGAATATCCAGCACATGGTCGTAGGTCAGACGCTCCCCGAAATGAAAAGCGACGCACTGATCCAGCAGGCTTAAGGCATCCCTCATGGAGCCGTCGGCTGCCTTGGCAATATAGGTCAGGGCTTTATCTTCCACGCTGATATTCTCCGCCAGAGAGAGCTCTCTCAGCCGGTCTGTCAGCGTCTGTATGGCAATTCTCTTGAAATCGTATCTCTGACACCGGGAAAGCACTGTGACGGGAATCTTCTGTACCTCCGTAGTCGCCAGAATGAAAATTACATAAGACGGAGGTTCCTCCAGCGTCTTAAGAAGGGCATTAAACGCCCCTGCCGACAGCATGTGAACCTCGTCAATAATATATACACGGTAGCGTCCCTCCGTAGGCGGATACTGGACCTGCTCCCGAATCTCGCGGATATTGTCTACGCCGTTGTTGGAGGCAGCGTCGATCTCCACCACGTTCAGAGACGCTCCTGCCGCAATATTCCGGCAGGTGCGGCACTGACCGCAGGGACTGCCGTCCACAGGGTTTTCACAGTTGACCGCCCTGGCCAGAATCTTGGCAATCGTTGTCTTTCCGGTACCTCTGGTACCGCAGAACAGATATGCATGGCCGATGCGCTGAGACAGTATTTGATTTTTCAGAGTCCTCACAATATGGTCCTGGCCTTTTACATCCTCAAATACAGCCGGCCGCCATTTGCGGTACAGCGCCGTATACGCCATGTCCTCTTTCCTTCCTGATCGTTAATCCTTCAGCTTCTCGTCGCCAAAGCAGATTCCCACCATCTTGGCTTCCCGGATAATGGAGCTCTTGGGATCTACTACCTTCAGTTTTCCGGCTACATCCTTCAGCGGGATCTTATCGATATCATTATTCTTCACACAGACCATATAGCCGTACTCTTTCTTGTGAATCAGATAAGCGGCCTCAGCGCCCAGTCTGGTGGAAAGCACACGGTCGTAAGGACAGGGCTCACCGCCTCTCTGCATATGGCCCGGGACGGTAACCCGAATCTCCTGACCAGTCATCTCCTGAATCTTGGCGCCCAGTTCATAGGCGACGGAGGGATATACCGGCCCCTTCTCCTTCTTTTCCTTCAGTTCCTTCTTGGAAAGTTTCGCGTCTTCCTTGGAAATCGCGCCCTCGGCCACTGCCAGAATGGAGAACCGCTTGCCCTGGCGGTTGCGCTGCTTCAGCGCATCCACCACGATATTGATATCATAGGGAATCTCGGGAAGCAGAATGATATCGGCGCCGCCCGCAATGCCGGCGTGAAGCGTAGGCCAGCCCACCTTATGTCCCATGATCTCCACGATAAACACGCGCCCATGGGAAGATGCTGTAGTATGAATCCCGTCAATGGCATTGGTAGCTACATCTACGGCGCTCTGGAACCCGAAAGTCATCTCGGTGCCCCACAGGTCATTGTCAATGGTCTTGGGAAGGGCAATGATGTTCAGGCCTTCCTCCCGAAGCAGATTGGCTGTCTTCTGGCTGCCGTTGCCGCCCAGGACCACCAGGCATTCCAGACGGAGCTTGCGGTAGGTCTGCTTCATGGATTCCACTTTATCCAGTCCGTTCTCATCCGGGACACGCATCAGCTTAAACGGCTGACGGGATGTTCCCAGCATGGTTCCGCCTTTGGTCAGTATCCCGGAAAAATCCGACGGTTTCAGGACCCGGTAATCCATATAGATCAGACCCTTGTATCCATCTTCAAATCCGAGAATCTCCACATCATTTCCGTACATCTTGTACAGCGCCTTAGCCACGCCCCTCATGGTCGCGTTCAGGGCCTGGCAGTCGCCGCCGCTGGTCAGCATTCCTACTCTCATCATAGCTGATTCCCTTCCTCTCGTTTATTTTCGTAAAGATAAATATAACCGATTTTGAATATGGGCATACAATTACCCCATTTTGTAATTATAATACAAAGGGATAGCATGGGCAAGGGAAAATTAAGAAAATTCCGTGCGTCTCACTTTGAACAGCTGTCACAGACGTTACCTGTGCAGTTAACTCAGCCCAGGCTGCCTCGCGGCACACAGAGGATTCCGCTTAGTGCTGCTGCATTCCTGCCCTGACACGGTTCACGAAGCTCTGTTGCGCAAGACCCAGACGTCATCGCCACTTACACAGGGCAGCTCCACAACAGGCTGCCCGGGGTGAGACATCACCCCTGCTAGAGCGGATTGCAGGTACAGGGCACCGCTATCTCCCCGGCTGCACGGAAACTTTATGACGGGATCATGCCTGCGGAAACGAATATTCCGCAGTCAATTCAGTATATCGTTTCGGAAGGCATTTGTCAAGGCAGGAATTGACAGAGCTGTAAAATGAACGTACAATGAAAAACAGGAACAGACAAACGCCTGCCCGCCTGCAGAAAGAACCGACCGGCGCGCAGGCAGCGTATTTAACAGGAGAGGAGCCGTCATGGAAGTTTGTTTTCCAAAATTATACCGTTATGACCGGGCGCGGGAACACGCCCAGGTAACCGTGCCCTTTGCAAAGGGCACATTCACTGACTGCAGGCAGATTCAAATCATTCAGAATGGAAAATCCCTGCCGGTTCAGCCGAAGGCCGTTTCCAGATATGAAGACGGAAGCATTCGCTATCTGCTGGTTCATTTCATGGCGGATCTGGCCGGAAACGAAAAGACACTGCTGACACTTGAGACCCATGCCGGGGGCAGGAAGGACAGCACAGATTTCACACCGGTATCTGTCCGCAGGACGGAAACCGGCTACCAGATTCAAAGCGGCGTCACATTTTCCGTATCCGATCATGGCTCCGCCCTTTTTGACTGGCTGGACGACGGCAGAAGGCGGTATGACGCCAGGCAGTTCGCGGGCCCATATCTGGAGACCGATGACGGAAAGCAGCTGAAAATCCGCGTAAACCGCTGGACCGCCGAGGAGACCGGCCCGCTTCTCGCCGTACTTCGGGGCGAGGGCTGCTTTGACGAAACTGCCTCTTTCGAGGTCAAACTGACCGCCTGGGCAGAGAAACCCTGGGTAGAGATCGCCTTCCGCATCATCAATTCCACAGAATCTCCTCTGCATATCGCCTCTCTCGTATTCGCGCTGATGGCGGATGAAACGGCGGCTTTTGATCCATCCCTTCCCGCCGCCGAGCATCGAAAGACCGGCGATCCCATGGGCGAGGGAGCCGATCCCAACGCCGGCTCCGCAGAAGCAGGCAGCGGTCCTCTGCGCGTCAACGGAATCCGGCAGCTTGCTAAAGCAGAGCCTTCGATTGACCCTCATACAGTGAGAACCTGCGCGGCCAGCTCCAACTATAAGACCAACTTTCTCATCGGTCAAAACGGCGCTTCCATCTGTAAGATCGTGGACGCGGCATATCTGGCGGGCGAGGCCAACGAGCATTACGCCGAGGTACTTTACGGAACCTTCTTCGCAGACAGAACCGATGGAACCGACGGCGTATGCGCCACTGTTTTTCAGGCGCAGCAGAATTATCCCAAGGCAGTGAAAGCCGACAGAAGCGGGCTCTATATCATGCTGGTTCCCAGGGACGTAAACCGGGTGGTCCTGGAATCCGGCATGTCCAGAGAACAGCGTTTCCTGCTGCACTTTCACCCTTCCGATGAATCTCTGGCAGAGATTGACAACCGTAGCCTAATCTACCAGATGCCGGACAGGCCCTGTATCCCGGCCCGGGCATTTCAGCAGGCTGAGGTCATGCCGGACATTTTCGTGGCCCCGGACTCCATGAACCCCAAAATCGAATCCGCCTTCTATACTCTGGCGGACAATCACGCCCGGTGCTACGGCATGCTCAACTGGGGAGACGCCCCCGATCCGGGATACACCACCCAGGGCAGGGGCCGCGGCGAAAACGTCTGGACCAACAATGAATACGATTACCCCCATGCCTGTGCCCTGCTCTACGCCCGTACCGGCGAGCGGAGATTTCTGGACTATCTTCTGACGGCAGGCAGCCACTGGATGGATGTAGATATCTGTCATTACAGCAGCAACCCGCTGCTCCTTCACGGCCAATGGGAACACAGCCGCAGGCACTGCCTGGACAGCACCATTGTCTGCTCCCACCAGTGGGTAGAAGGGCTTCTGGATTATTACCATTTTACCGGAGACGAACGGGCCCTAAAGACCGCCCTGGGAATCGGGGAGAATGTGCTGCGTCTTCTGGATACGCCCGCTTATCAGACCAGCGGTGAAAGTACCGCCAGGGAGACCGGCTGGGCCCTTCGTTCCCTGTCGGCCCTGTATGCGGAAACCCATGATGAAAAATGGGTGGCCCGATGCGACTGGATCGTAAACCAGTTTAAAGAATGGTTTGACACCTACGGCGGCTGGATCTCTCCCTATACGGACAATACCATGATCCGGGTTCCCTTCATGATCTCCGTGGCCGTGGGAAGCCTGATGCGGTACTACCGCATTTTCCCGCGGGAGGACATCAAAACCATGATTCTTGCCGCGGTGGACGATCTGATCGATCACTGCTACATGGAAAATACCGGACTTTTCTTCTACAAAGAACTTCCCAGCCTGGGACGGCTGGGCAACAACACTCTGGTGCTGGAAGCCCTGACCATCGCCTGCGAATTGAGCGGCGACAGCCGCTATCTGCCTTACGGCAGGCTGACCTTCTGGAACGCCATCGGAAAAGCCGTCGGCACCATCGGAGGCGTCAAGACCATCGTTGACGATGCCGTAATCCAAAAAGGCGACGGTACCAAGACCTTCGCCCAGAGTTTTCTGCCCATGGCCGTATATTATAAGGCCATGACCGACAATCATATGCTGTAAAGGTGATGCCATGACGCAACAGGAAAAATACATGAAAGCAGCCATCCGGGAAGCCCGCAAAGCGTTTGCTCTGGGGGAGGTTCCCATCGGCTGCGTCATCGAATACGAAGGAAAGATCATCGGCCGGGGCTGCAACCGGCGCATGACGGATAAGACGGTCCTGGCCCACGCGGAGATCATCGCTATCCGCAAAGCCTGCCGAAAGATGGGCGACTGGAGGCTGGAGGACTGCACCATGTACGTGACCCTGGAGCCCTGCCCCATGTGCGCCGGAGCCATCGTCCAGGCCCGGATTCCCAGAGTCGTCATAGGAGCTATGAACCCCAAGGCCGGCTGTGCCGGCTCGGTTCTGGATATGCTCCACGAGCCCGGATTTAACCATCAGGCCGAGACGGAAATCGGGGTCCTGGGGGAAGAATGCTCCCGAATGCTGACGGATTTTTTCAAAGAACTGCGGGAGAACCGGAATACGTCAAAGGGGCTGCCGCAGAATGAACCGCAGTGAATACCTGCCCCCGATAAAATCCATCAGAACTTCTTCCACGTACTTCTGGAAAACAGAATCAGCAGCGGAATCAGTTCCAGCCTTCCGGCCAGCATGTCAAAGGTCAGCACCAGAAGCGACACATGGTTAAACACGCCGAAGTTGCTCATGGGGCCTACCAGCGACAAACCGGGGCCGATGTTATTCAGGGTGGCCGCCACCGCCGTAAAGTTGGTGACCAGATCCAGATTGTTGAAGGCCAGGGCCACGATGGAGAAGGAAAAGATCAGGATATAAATAACCATGAACACGTTGGTAGAGCGGACTACCTCATGCTCCACTACCTTGCCGTCCATCTTCACCTTCCTCACGCTGTCCGGCCGCAGGTAGGTCTCAATCTCCTTGCCCACGGTCTTGATCAGCATCACAAACCGGGACACCTTGATGCCGCCGCCGGTACTGCCGGAACAGGCTCCCACGAACATGAGCATGACCAGCAGCGTCCTGGAAAGCTGAGGCCACGTATCAAAGTCCGTAGTGGAATATCCGGTGGTCGTTATAATAGACGCCACCTGAAAAGCCGACTGCTGAAGTGCCGTCAGCGCGCTTCCGTAAATTTTTGTGACATTTACCGTAATCAAAAGAACGGTCGCCGCGATGATCAGCAGATAGGACCGTACTTCCTCCATCCGGAAAGCCTCCCTGGCCTTCTTCATGAGAATAAAAAAGTAGGCGTTGAAATTGACGCCGAACAGGATCATGAAAATGGTGATCACTACCTGATGATAGGCAGAATATCCGGCAATGCTGTCATTCTTAACACCAAATCCTCCGGTACCTGCCGTCCCGAAGGACAGGGTCAGCGCATCGAAAAGAGGCATGCCGCCTGCCAGCAGAAGAATGATTTCAGTGACCGTCAGCACAATGTAAATCTCATACAGAATCTTAGCCGTGGTCTGAACCTTAGGCACCAGGCGGCTGACGGACGGGCCCGGGCTTTCCGCCTTCATCAGGCTCATGTGGGAACCGCCGCTCATAGGAAGCAGTGTCAGAAGAAATACAAGCACGCCCATACCGCCGATCCAGTGAGTAAAGCTTCGCCAGAACAGAATCCCTTTGGGAAGGCTTTCCACCTCCGGCAGAATGCTGGCCCCCGTAGTCGTGAATCCGGATACGGTCTCAAACAGCGCTTTGATCGGATCCGTGATCACTCCGCTGAGCAGAAAGGGCAGCGCCCCCATAACGCTTATGACAATCCAGCACAGAGCTACTGTCACAAAACCTTCCCGGGTATAAAATACCGTGTCCGTAGGCTTCTTCCTCCGAAGAAGGAGGCCGATTCCCACACAGGCCAGTGCAGAAACCAGAAGGGCCGCAGCCGCCTCTTCCCGGTATATGACGGACACGACCACGGACGGCGCCATCAGCGCTCCCTCCAGGATCAATGTCATTCCAATGATATATATGATAATCGAATAGTTCATACCTTACCCCTGCCTTGCAAGAATATCATCAATATCCTGAAGCGCTTTCTGCGTAGTGACAATAACTACCGTATCTCCCGCCTGTATGGTATCCTGGCCTTTGGGAATGATGATCTTCCCTCCCCGGTTAATACTGCAGACCAACAGATTCTTCTTAAGCTGCAGCTGATACAGGGGAATGTCCACAACCCTGCTGCTGCTCTTCACGGAAAACTCCAGGGCCTCCGCCCGGTTATTCAGAATATGGCACAGCGTCTGCACACTGTTGCCCACCGCGTTCTGAAGAGCCCGCACATACTGGAGAATACTGTCCGCCGTGAGATACTTGGGATAGACCACGCTGCCGATATCCAGCTTCTGGATAATACTGTCAAAAGCGATACGGGTCACCTTCGTCACCAGTTTGGCGTTGGTGCGGTCTTTCAGATACTGGGACAGGAAAATATTCTCCTCGTCCACACTGGTAAGGGAAATGATCGCTTCCGCCGCGGTGATGCCGGACTGAAGAAGCACTTTTTTATCGGAACCCTCTCCATGGATGATCGAAGCCCCCGGAAGAAGCTCGCACAGGGCTTCGCAGCGGCTCTGATCCTTTTCTATGATACGCACGTTCATCTTATACTCCAGGAGCTTGTCCGCCAGATAATATCCCACTGTGCCGCCGCCTACGATCAAAGCGTTCTTCACAGGCTGCGTGGACAGTCCCAGCTGATGGAAGAAGGTGGCGCAGTCCTCGGGAGAACCGACAATGGACACCAGATCATTGTTCTTCAGGGCAAACTTACCGGAGGGGATGGCTATCATGTCGTCGCGCTCCACGGCGCAGATCAGCACCTTGGACGGAAAACGCCTGGGCAGATCCATGATCTGCACTCCGTCCATCTTAAACTCCGGCAGCACCTTGAACTTGATGATACGCACGCCTCCGCCGGCAAAATTGTCAATCTGAAGCGCCGACGGAAACCGGAGCAGCCTGGCAATCTCTATGGCCGTATTATACTCCGGATTGATGATCATGGAGATTCCCATGCGCTCCTTGATAAAACTGATGTCCTTCTGATATACGGGATTGCGCACGCGGGCAATGGTATGACACTGGCTGACTCTTCGGGCCACCAGGCAGCACAGCAGGTTCAGCTCATCAGAACCGGTGACCGCGATCAGCACATCCGTTACCTCGATACCGGCTTCCTGAAGAACGCCGATACTGGCGCCGTTGCCGGTCAGACAAATGGCATCTACATCCTCATTGAACTCCTGCAGCTTTCTGGTCTGGGTATCCACGATAACAATATCATGGTTTTCCGCGCTCAGCTGTCTTGCCAGCGCCCGTCCCACCTTGCCGCATCCAATAATAATGATTCTCATAGTACCCCTCAATTTTTATATAAATGAACAGTTACAGGACCGAACAATAATGACGTCCTTATTATATCACCGTATTTTATTTTCCTCAACTGGAAAAAGGGATAAAGATGTGTTATACTTAGCCCGTCTATCTGCAGAAAGAGGAAATGAGCTATGAAAATATGCGGCCTTCAAAAAACCACCCTCCTGGATTTCCCGGGCAAAGTAGCGGCAACCGTTTTTTTAAGCGGCTGCAATTTCCGCTGCCCCTTTTGCCACAATACAGATCTTGTGATGGGATCGGCTGAGGAACTGATGACAACAGAAGAACTTCTTGTCTTTTTGAGAAAAAGGCGCGGGGTTCTGGAGGGCGTCTGCATTACCGGCGGTGAACCCACTCTTCAGCCGGAGGCCCTGGAAGAGCTGGCCGCGCGGATCAAGGCCCTGGGGTACGAAATCAAACTGGATACTAACGGCTATAGGCCGAAAGTCCTTAAAAATATGTGTGAAAAAAAATTGGCGGATTACGTCGCCATGGATATAAAAACCGGGAGAGACCATTATCCGCTGGCAAGCGGAAAAACCGACATTTTTATTGAAAATATAACCGAAAGCATCGGTTATCTCATGTCGGGAACGATCCCTTATGAATTTCGCACCACCGTGGTAAGGGGACTCCATAATGCGGAAGATTTCGAAGATATCGCGCAGTGGATCGGCGGATGCCAGAGATATTTTCTTCAGGGCTTCGTAGATTCCGGCAATGTGCTGAAAAGCGGCTTTTCTGCTTTTAAACGGGCAGAATTGGAAGTGTTTCTGAAAATCGTACAAAAAACGATCCCCCAGGCCGAAATTCGCGGAGTAGACTACTAGCAGGATTTGGCCGCCTTTCCTTTGCCGACCATACAACTGATACCAGAGCAGTCATACTAATACAAACAAGGCGTCGCTGCGCGCGTTTTTGCATACTGGCGCAACAAAGTCCGCCCGGAATCAGTTTTCCAGGCGGATATCTGTATACCAGTATCCAAAACGTCCGTCATTGGCCGGCTGCATCTTTGACAAAACAAAATTGGGAAACCCAAACATGGACGCCATGTATTTCTCATTGCTGTAATAATGGCCGGGAACTCCGAGAAGAAAACGAACAGTCCCTTCTTCCGCCATAAGCTTCGCCAGAATCAAATACCGGTAATTGTAGTACCCATGAAGAAGAAAACTGTTGTTTCCATAATTCCATGTTTCCCTGGGAAGCAGGCCAATATCCTGAGGTTTGATCAGCAGAATCTCACAGACTCCTTTATAGTCAAAAGCCTGTATCTTGGGATAATGACGCTGAAAATGCTGCCAAAGCTTTTCCGCCTCGCCGGGTACCGCCGAATCCTCGTCTGCCGGCGATTCCGCCTCCGGTACAGCCGGCTCCTGATTAACCGCCGTTTCCGGCATTACCGGTTCCTGTTGGGCTGCCATTCCTGACGCAGCCGGTTCTTGTTTGTCCGGCGGCTCCGGCCCTTTTGACAAATCGGGCGGCAATTCCGATATCTGGCTGCCGGGAATTTGTTCCATTTCCCGCTCCCTGGCTTTCTCTGCCGTCGCCTCACTTAGGTCCACTTCCGCCGCGTGAGCAACCGCATCCTCCCAGATTGTGGTATAATTACGCCAGGAATCCTCTGTATCATGAATTGTCAGGCCATAGCACTGATCGATTCCCTGTCCGGTGCCGGCCACATTTCCATAGGGGACCATGGTTCGGAACTCGCCATTTCCTCCCCGGACAAACATTTTCCCCAGAAAAATCTCCCCGTTTGCACCCATCAGGTATACTCCTGTGTCCTGACTGCCCACATAGATCTTTCTCACACTGACCTGAATCTTACATTGGCCGCCTCTGGCCTCCAGCTTGGCAAATCCGATATTCTTTCCCTTGACTCCTCCTTCGTATGCATATATGTACGATATCAAGCGCCGATAATTCGCCATATTAATCACCCCTTCGATTAATATTCTATGCGCGTCATCCTTGAAAGTATGCTTAAAAAATGATATGGTAATAATGCAACTATCCATTTCTTCTAAGCGAGGGATAAAGATGAGAATATACCGAGTACCCGATTACAGCGCACTGAGCCGGAAGGCTGCCGACATCCTGGCTGCGCAGATTCTTATGAAGCCTGACTGCGTGCTTGGATTGGCCACCGGTTCAACCCCCGTAGGCACTTACCGGAATCTGGCTGAGAAATATAAATCCGGCGATCTGGATTTTTCTCATGTAAGATCTGTCAACCTGGATGAATACCGCGGTATCGCCGGAGACAATGCCAACAGTTACTATTATTTCATGAACGAAAATCTGTTCCATCATGTAAACATTCATCTGTCCAATACCAACATCCCTGACGGAACCAATCCGGATACAGACGGAGAATGTATCCGCTATGAATCCGTTATCCGCAGTTTAGGCGGTATTGACCTGCAGCTTCTGGGCCTGGGACATAACGGCCATATCGGATTTAACGAACCGGCTGACCATTTTCCGGTCCGTACCCACTGCGTAGATCTGGCGGACAGTACGATCGAAGCTAACAAGCGTTTCTTTGCAAGCGCCGATGAGGTTCCGCGTCAGGCTTATACCATGGGAATCGGCACGATCATGAAGGCCAGAAAAGTGCTTCTTCTGGTCAGCGGCGAGGGAAAGGCAGACATCCTCAGAAAATCTCTCTGCGGCCCTGTGACTCCCGCTGTCCCCGCTTCCGTTCTTCAGCTGCATTCCGATGTAATCGTAATTGCCGATGAAGCCGCCATGGCCGCCATGGAATAACCCCTCCGATACAATAGCGCGGCGCCGGCGCTCTTTTTGCATACTGATGTAAAAGAGAACAGGCCCTATCCGATAAACGGCAGGGACCTGTTCTCTTTTACACATATCATACTCCAAATTATATCTTCCGCTTATTACCCTCAGCTTTCTCGGCGGAGGGCTGAAATTTATCGGTTTTCTTTTCTATTTTTGCCAGTATCTTCTCAAATTCCTCACTGGGAGCCGGCGGCGGACAGGTACCTGTCTCGGCTGTTGCGGCGCGGTCATACTCCTCAGCCAGCTGGTCGTCACTGTATCCGAAAGCTTCCGCAACATTTAATTTTATGCTATTATTTTTCTGGCAAACCCGGCTTTCTTTTCCCACTATCTTACCTCTTTACCGCTTTTCATCGGTTTTAGGGTTGACTTTTCAGGACGATTGCTTAGTATAATAAACAGAAAAGGGGCATACCTGCGCCCACCTGACATATACCGGAGGCAAACACCATGAAAAAAATCATATTAACCGGAGGCGGCACTGCTGGTCATGTAACGCCTAACCTGGCCCTAATCCCTTCCCTGAAAGAGCTTGGATACGATATCCGCTACATTGGCTCTTACCAGGGCATTGAAAAGAAACTGATTGAAAACGCCGGCATCCCTTATGACGGCATATCTTCCGGGAAACTCCGCAGGTACTTTGACCTGAAGAATTTCTCTGATCCTTTCCGCGTAATCAAAGGCTATGCGGAAGCCCTGAAACTCATGAAAAAGTATAAACCCGATGTAGTATTCTCCAAAGGCGGGTTTGTAGCCGTACCGGTCGTACTGGCTGCCAGGCACTACCACATTCCCACCATTATTCACGAATCCGATATGACCCCCGGGCTGGCTAACAAGCTGTGCATTCCCTCCGCCAGAAAGGTCTGCTGCAACTTTCCGGAGACCCTTCACTATCTTCCGCAGGAGAAAGCCGTGCTGACCGGCTCTCCCATCCGCCAGGAACTGCTTCAGGGCGATCGTCTGGCCGGGCTTCAGTACGCCCATCTGTCAGCAGAAAAACCTGTGATCCTGGTGATCGGCGGAAGTCTGGGATCTGTTATCCTCAACCAGGCCATAAGAAACCTTCTGCCTCAGCTTCTGGAAAAATTCCAGATCGTCCACATCTGCGGGAAAGACCATCTGGATGAATCTCTCATTGGGACAAAGGGCTATGTCCAATATGAATACGTGGATGCCCCCCTGCGGCATCTGTTCGCGGCCGCTGACCTGATTGTATCCAGGGCCGGCGCCAATTCTATTTGTGAAATACTTGCTCTGCGCAAGCCTAATGTTCTGGTTCCCCTGTCTGCAGCCGCCAGCCGCGGAGACCAGATCCTCAACGCCAACTCCTTTGCCAAACAAGGGTTCAGCACGGTACTGGAAGAGGAAGCGCTGAATAATGAAACCCTTTATCATGCGATTTCAGACACCTACGCCGGACGTGCGAAGTTCATTCACCAGATGGAACAGAGTCACCTGAACAATGCGGTGGCAACGGTCATAGCACTTATTGAAGAATGCGCGGCGGAGTAAAAAACTCCCCGCGATTCTTAATATCTGTTATGCCGAAATTCCCATTATTTCCGCTTCTCTGATTTCTTCCCGGCAGGATTCTCTATCCATTCGGTCAGATACTTCCTGGCTCTGGACAGCCGCATTCTGCAGGTGGACTCATTAATCTTCAGTATTTCGCTGGTCTCTTTCACAGACCTGCTTTCCACCAGACAGAGCATCGCAACCTCCCTCATCGCAGGACTCATGGCTGAAATTCCTTCCCTCACCTGCAGCAGTTCAGCTTTCGCTGCCACATATTCCTCTACATCCGGAACTATTAATTCCGTTATAATCCGATACTCTTCTTCCTGTGTATATCCTTCTATGCTCGTATCGGGATGTCGTATCTTCTCCCTATAGTAATCTGCACACCGGTTATACAGAATCCTCATCAATGCAGCCTTAATCTGCCGCTCATTCCAACCAGCAAAACAGTCGCCGTAAGCCTCAATAAAGGAACAAAATGTGTCCTGTACCGCATCATCGGCCTCTTCCAGCGGAAGCTGTTTGCTCTGCGCTGCAAAACGAAGCACTCTCGCATGTTTTTCGTACAGTGTCTGCAACATTTCTTTCCATTCCTGTTGCATCACGTTACCTACTCCTACAGCTCTGCCCTAACTGCCTCTACTATCTGATCCATCTCGTCCTGGCTTGCCTTTCCCGGATTCCATGTCACAATCCTGGGTTCCTCTCCATATCGGGGAATAATGTGAACATGAAAATGCGGCACTGTCTGACCTGCGGCCTCTCCGTTGTTCTGAACCAGATTAAATCCGGCGCAGCCCAGCGCTTTTGACATAGCCGCTCCCATCTTCTTTGCCAGAGGAATCACCCCGGCAGCCAGTGTATCGTCAAGTTCAAGTAAATTCTGATAATGTTCCTTGGGCAGTATCAAAGCGTGTCCCCTGGATGCCGGCCCCAAATCCAGTATCACACGGAAATTCTCATCCTCATACAGCGTTGCAGATGGAATCTGTCCATTCGCTATCCTACAAAAAATACAATCCTCTTTCATTGAATCCACTCCTCCTCATTTTATATATCATCATAGCCGGAATGCCCGGGCCGCCGGTAGAGAATCATCCCCATAAGGATCCCCAGCGCCAGGCCGGCCATATGCGCAATATTATTCACTCCGCTGCTGACAAATCCCAGATACAGGGACAGGACTATCATTACAACCAGCTGCCTGGTCCCCAAATCCTCAAGTCTCCCGTGATTCACGAGCACCGCGTACAAAAGGCCTCCTACGACTCCAAACACAGCGCCGGAAGCTCCTGCTGACACCGCCATCGAAGAAACACGCATATCAAAAAATACGGATACCACATTGGCTCCGACACCGCATACGATATAAAAAATCACGTATTTTACCGGCCCAAGAGCGCGCTCCAGATTATCTCCCAGTACATACAAAACCAGCATATTATTGATAATATGCTCTATGCCGAAATGCATAAACACGGCAGTCAAAAGCCGCCAATACTCTCCCCCAAGGACTGCCGGCAGAAATACAGCCCCATGCGCAACCATAAACCCGGTGTCCTCCGTACTGCCAGCCAGTTCCAGATATCCGAAATATATAAAATTAATCGCTATAATCGTAAGATTGGCGTAAGCTGCCCTGCGTCGGGTTTCATTCCCCATAAAGCCTTCCTCCAAAACAACCCTGCACCTATTCTATCATAGCTTTCCGGATTTGTTAAGAAGTTATTGAAAGCGGAAATGCAAATCCGCCAGATCCACCTGATCTCCAATATTCAAAGGCACCGTCTCATTGGCCTCCAGGGAATGGCCATTGACTGCTGTTCCGTTCGTAGAGTTCAGATCGGTCAGCCAGTATTTGTCGTCGCGCCGGTCTATACGGGCGTGAAGCCTGCTGATGGTATCCCTCGCGATCACATAATCTGTCAGATTCTCCTGTTTGCCAATCAAAAACGGATAATAGGAAATCGGAATCGTCTCTGCCGTTCCCTCCTGTCCCACAAGGCTGCGGACACCTTCCGACGGCTGGCTGCTCCACAGAAGAACCGTATGGCTGTCCCGGGATACCTCCGGAGGAGCCGAGATATTGGAAACTTCCGGTTCCGGTCCATCTTCCGCAAAAACCATTTCCCAGGAAGAAGGCGCCGGCATTTCCGTCTTCTTCTTTACGGAAGAGGATTGTTTTATGTATGCCGGCCGGCGTTTCCTTCGCCGCAATAATAAGAATACGACGGCTGCTGCCGCCAGGACCCCTCCGGCTGCAAACGCCGCGAGTCCGTAGGACTTAAGACCCGCCGTGCCCTGCCACATCCACAGCGCCGCCGGCAGGATCAGCGGAAGGAGAACCGCCAGCGCCATTTGTTTCCCGGGAAACGGCTCATACCCGCTCTTATATTCCGGCTTTCGGCCTGCAAAACGGATTCCCTCTGAATTACGATCCTGAATACCCTCAAGCGGATCCGTACCGTTTATTTCCCCGCTTCGCGCAGTTTCTTCTGTCTGGTAACCTGCCCCGGAGCTGTCTCCTGGGTTTTCTCCGTGCGGATCCCCCATAAGCCAGCGGAGCAGATTATCCAATCCATAGTTTTCTTTCAGGCTTTCCCTGTACAAGCCATATATCAGCACTACCGCCTCTTTATCCTGATGATCCGCCTTACCCAAAAGAAATTGAAGGAAATCACTGAATTCCTGCGGAAAGTTGCCGTCTTTGCCCGGCAGCAGACAAAGTTCCGGCTGAAAGATATCGGGATATACATAAATGTATTCGGGCTGCAGCAAGATCTGATTCTCCGTCAACAGATAATCTCCCATTCGCATAAGGGTCTGGGCAATTCCCAAAAGAAGCGTCCGAATCTGTCCTGCGCTCATACTCTTATTTTCCAGAAGGCGTCCCAGCGGCTGCCTGGAAGTGATCTCATAGCAAAACCAGCAGCGGCTGTCCTCTCTGCTGACCCGAAACCTCAGAAGGCCGTCTATGGCATTCTCCTCAAGCATCCGGCACTCAAAGCTCTCTTCCGCGCCGTTTTCTGCCGCAATCATCAGATAATTCTGCTTCAGTTCCCTGTGATAGCTAATCTCCAGCCTGCTCAACGTGTCCATGCCTCTGTTCCCCTCCACCGTCATTTTGAAAAATCGTCAGCATCCGCATAAAGGATTCCGGCTGATGAACATCCACAGCAATCTCCTTCTGCCAGCCATCCCCCTGAATCCTGCCTTCTGCTGTTTTTTCCTTCCGCTCACAATATCCGTCCGTTCCCGCTGCCGTAAACGTCATCTTCTTTTCCTCATTCTGTCCCCGGACAAGCTCTACCATGTGCTGAAGCCGCATAATACCTGTCTCCTGACGGCAGCGGCCGTAAGCTGTATTGATGAGAACCGCCAGCGAGAAAAGTACGATTGCCATCACATAAGAGGCCTCCACCGTATAGGAAGCAGAAAGCCGTATTTTTCCGCTCATCACATTCCCTCCTTCTCAATGACATGCGATCCACAGCCCCGGAAGCCACACGCAGGCAAGAAAAGGAACTGACTGATGGAGATTGCTGCTTCCGGATATCCAGCCCTTCAGCAGCAGATACGTACTCCACAAAAAGCTGACAGCCAGGCCGGCCAGAAAAAGGAATGCTGTCTCCCGGAAATTCAGATAGCAGGCCGTCAGAAGAAAAAATAATCCGTCTCCCGCGCCGATTGCCCCGCAGGTTGCCTTTGAAAGAATCAGCATAACAATCCCTACCGCGAACGCCGGCAAATGGCTCTTCAGCCCTCCCGATGAGAAAAACAGGCAAAAGAGTCCCGGCGCCAGCCATAATCCTGTGATTTCCAAAGAAATCTGACGATATTTCACATCCTCCGCCGCGGCTTCCGAAAGGCACAGCCACCATAACCACTTCATCACAGCCACAACCTCCTTCTCTCATCTGTATAAAACGCCATGACCGGCTGCCCTTATCCTCCTGAGCAATAGGAACACGGTCCCAGATATTCTACCTCTGATTTATGCACAGCAGACACATAGGCCTGAATTGCCGAACAGGACGGGCTGCTGTGATAATGTTCTCCCGACGGCATAATATAAACGGTACCGGCCGCCTGTCCCCCGCACCGGGCACATGCCGTATACCGGCTGCCGTCACTGTTCCGGTAATTACCGATCTGACCTGCGGATACCGCCGTCAGATGATTGTTCAGATAATGACAGGAGGCGCTGACATGATAGCGGGTACTGTCCCGTCCTACATATACGATCGGATCTTCTTCCGCCCCCTGTTCTGCACCGGCGCCGCCGCTTCCGCTCTGCCCGACCCAGGCACGCAGATAGCAGGCATTTGCGCAGTCAATCTTATCCAGGCCAAAGACAGAAAACGGAAGCTTCATCTGATATTTCACCACAAGATTCACGGTTTCTCCGTCATCCAGCAGTTCGGAACCTGACAAAGACAGTCCTTCTACCGGGAGTTCTCCGGCCTTCAGCCTTACCGCGGCCTCCGCATATCCGTAAGCTGACAGGGAAGATATCACTCCCTCTCCCCAGACATCGATTCCTGCAGCGGAACGCTGATCGGAATCCATACGTTCCGTATCTCCGTCTCCTGTCATCAGATAGGCCGCCTGACTGATGTCTTCGCCTACGGAATTGACGATTGCCTGCATCTGCCGTTCCACATCCAAAATCCGGAACGGCATCATTAAGATCACGCCGGCAAACAGAAACAGCGGCAATACCAGCGCCGCCTCTACGGTCATACTGGCGGAGGTAAAGAAAAATACCCTTTTTCTGTGCGTTATTCTGCAAAGAGGGATTCGTACTTGGAGAGTGACGAACTTTTTTATCTTATTTTTTTCTATGATTTCAGGGAAGGAAAGGATAAGCAATGATAATAAGAATACTATCCTGTCACAGAAAAAGGGCATTTTTCTTCACCTCCTTATTCTCAGTATGTCCGGCATGCAGGGGCTTCCAAGGGATATCCCTCCGCCTGCCCCATAACGTTTTCCACAATGGGCAGTTCAAAAAACACATGTTTTCCACAGGCTTTTCCGCAGATATCCACACTGTATGCACAATCATCTATCATAAATCCGGCTTCTTCTCTCTGAATATTCATTTCCATCAGATCCAGCATCCTCATCTGAAGATCTGTAGTCCCGGTGAGAAAGAGAAGCAGTTTCAGGTAGCTGTCATAGCCCAAACCCTTCTGTTCCCCTTTCCGCTCCGGGAACGTGCCGGAAGCGCCGATATTCAGCAGATTTTCCAGAGACAGCTGCCAGTCCCCGCTGCTTTTCCACAAAGGGACTTTTCCTCCGGCCAGCAGCTCTCTCAGATCTGCCACAGCCTCCGCCGCCGCCCATACTCCCATAATAAAACAGGCTGTAATCTCAACAATGGGAGCAATTCCTGTGGCGCCTGCAATGGTCACTGCCAGGGTTTTCGCTTCTTCCCGCTTTTCCGAATCAGACAAAATATGAATCAAATTCAATCCCTGACGGATCAGGAGCAGCTGCGCCGCCGTTTCTTCCAGATTTTTCCTGTCAGACTTGCCGCCTTTCAGAAGATATTCCATCTCATACTGAACAGGCCGTTTCTCTTCGCTGATGGCGCTAAGGAAAAAATTACCGCAGTATTCATGTACCAGAACCCGTTCCAATGGATTGGGGTTCTGCGAACTGTTTCCTCCCACTCTATGGGACGGCAGAGAAGATACCGGCAGCGTGCCGGCCGACACCTCTGTTCCCTCCGGCATCACCAGCTCCAAAAGCCGCCCCTGAATCAGCTGTCTGGCCTGATCCAGAAATCCCTGCTTTTCTTTATCGCCTTTCCCTTCTGTCAGACTCCAGCTGCAGTGAACGAAACCGCTCCACATCGACGCCGCAGGGGACAGCGACAGTGATTCGCCGTCGGAATCTTCATCATCCCGGCTGTTCTCATATTCCTCTTCCAGCCGGTCTACCATATCTTCCACCTCCGCCAACAATTCCCGGTTCTTTTGCCCCGACTGCTGCTGCGCGAGGATCTCCTGCCTCCGTTCGCCATCCTGGCTGATGTAGGAATCATAAGGATTCATCTGCTCCTCAAACAGCTGCTCCCGGTTTTCCTGGAAATCCGGCGTCACCTCATCCAGGGTTTCGCGGGAGTCCGACAATTTCTTCCGCAGCTTCTCGGCCTGACGCTCATATGTCTGAATCAGGCTGTCCATCCTGCTTTCTTCCCTTCGGAACTCCCCCGCGCTGCGCCGGAAGCCGGAAGGATTGTCTCTTCCCAGCTCATCCGCAATCTCCGCCGCGCATTCCTCCTGCTTTCTCACGCATTCCACGATCCGTTCCACCGCCTGCTCCAGCTTCCGGACTTCCTTTTCCTGACCGTCATAGACGTCCGTCATTGTGCCGGCGCCGGCCGCCTCACGCACATCCTTTAAAAACTGTTCCCCATTCTCCGGCAGTATCTCCAGACTGTCCCATACCCCATAGGTCATATAGTCCAGCACTTCCTGGGTCAGATAATCGCCTCCCCGGTCTGTCAGCCTTACGCAGTCAGATACATCCAGTGACTGAAGTTCCATAGGATACCAGTTCTCTGCTTCCAGATAATTCCGGGCGACTGCCGTCAGGCACTGGGTCATTTCTTCCTCCGACTTAAAGGGCAGGCCCAGGATCCGGTATTTCTGCCACAATTTCCAGTGATACCGGCTGTAAAGATTATCCAGAGCCCCATTGACTGCCGTCTGAAAGTAATAGCGGGAACCGGCTGTTCTGGCAGACTCTGCCATAACGCAGAGCAGGGCCGCAACGCTAAGGAGGCACAGGCTCAAAAACACGGTAATCTCTCCCCTTTGCTTCAATCAGTACACCTCTTTCGCTTTACTGTTAATCTGCTTAAAGATATTTTGCAGAAGCGTGTTGATCTGCTGCTTAAAAATAATAACAAGACCGATTACCACCACCAGGATCAATACGACTTCGATCACACCGAGTCCGCTGTCATCCTTCATAAACGCTTTCCATTCATTCCACAATCTCATCCTTCGTTCCTCCTTAAATCATATTTTTCATAGTTTTTCCGCACGGTACGGCCCGATCCCCGCGATTCTGCGCAGGTCATGACATAGACATCATTGCCGGTACCATGATAATAACCATAACCACCAGCAGCATTAGCAGGAGCGGCAGAAGCAGCTTGGTTCCCGCTTCTTCGCCCAGCCGTCTGGCAATATTCTTCTGCTGTTCCCAGGCCAGGCTCATCTCCTGTCCAAGCAGCTGCGTCAGATTCTTTGTACCCGTCCGCCGGTTCTGTTCCAAAAGTCCTGTCAGTTTCAGATAGGACTGAAGCTGACACTTCTGGCCAAACTCGGCAATCGCCTGTCCTTCCGGTATCCCGCACTGCATTCGAGCCCTGGCGTCTGCCATCTCCTCATAGGCCGGCCGTATTCCGCAGCGATTCCTGCTGCGGCGCTCTTCATAGTTCAGCACGATCCGTTCCCATGCTCTGGCAACCGTAAGGCCTGCACCCACAAACACCATCAGCTGATACACTACATCGGCATAGTCCAGCATCAGAAGTTCCTTCCGCCGCTTCTTTTCCTCCTGCAGCCGGTTTTTATCTCTAACCCAGAAAAGCATGGCCAAAAGAATTCCCAGAAACGGCAGTATCCGGTAATCTCCTGTCAGCGGACGGTATCGCAGGGCATGTCCGTCATAGGTTTCCGGCAAATGTACGCCGGTTCCCCATGGCTCCTCTTTGTCCGCCAGCCGGATCTCATCCGCCAGTCCTTCTGCCAGGCGCTGCTCTTCCGAAATCGCCTGGGGGACGACTTTCACCGGAAATGTGCTTTCAGCCGTATGAATTCCATCTGTCAGTTCTACGGAAAGCCATACTTCCACCCCTTCTTCCGGCGGATGCTCCAGCTGAATCTGTCCGTAGGAATCCAGAATATCCGGAGCATCGCTCTGCCAGCTGGCGGTGATGCCTGTCCCGGCAAACTCTGTCGGAAGCGTCAGATCGGTCTCCACATGGCTCAGCGATTTATTTTCACCTAAAATCTGCTGCCCTATGGCCTCCAATATGCTTCCGAATTTCTCTTCGGCTTCCTCCTGTGTATACTGCCTGGCCCCGATTTCCACCTGGCACAGCACAGGCGTCTCTGCCAGGCCGTCTACCATAAATTCGTAGGTCTTTTCTTCCTCTCCGTAATCTCCCCTCTGCAGGTATCCCGATTTAAGGCTGTCGTCTGCCGTCAGCCCCGATGCTGCCAGACCATACAGCAGAAACCCGCCTGCCACGCAGAGAATCTGGAGTCTCCGACATCTGACCCATTCCAGCCATTTAGGAATCCTCCCGTTCTTTATCGCCATAACACTCCTCCCTTTCGTCCGCCGGTTCATACCACCCATCTCTGTCCGGCTTTTACAAGGCTGTCACGCCACCTGAATATCCAGAATCTTCCCGGCCAGCCAGCAGGACAGCAGATATACAGCCAGGCACCCTGTCATAACAAACCGCCCCATGACCGTCTCGTACATCACAGAAAAGAACCCCGGCGACGTACTGTCAACATACAGTATCATAAAAAACGGCATGGCATTCATCACCTTCTGCTCAAACTGCTTTGACGCCGTCAGCGTCCGAATCTCTTCCTTCACCTGGAACCGGTCTTCCATCACCTGCACCGTGTGGCGGATAATCGGTACCAGCTGTCCGCCGCTCCTCTTCGCGATCCGAAAAATCCGGGCAAAATTCTCCGCTTCCTCCAGACCGCTTCGCTCGGCAAAATCGCTCATCAGCTCCTCCACCGGCCGGTTCATATTCATCTGCTGGACCATATAGGCAAATTCCCGCGGCATCATTCCCGAAGGACCGTACATCAGCTCCAGCTCATGGCAGCTGGAAGAGATGGCGTTTTCCACGGAGATTCCGGCGCTCAGAGAAGCTGACAGCATCTGAATCGCTTCTTTAAACTGTCCTTCCAGCTGCCGAAGCCGCTTTTCTTTCCATATTTTTTTCATATATGCGGGAGTGAATGCCGCAGGTATTAAGAGCAGGAGAAATACTGCCATACTGCGGTAAAATGTATAGGATACAAGTGCGGCAAGCCCAATTCCAAGTGCCAGCGCCTTAATCCATTCCCACAGGCTGAGGCGGTACTGCCGGTAATCTGCCGGCTCATCATTCTTCTCCCGCAAGCTGAAGCTTCCTCCGGTTTTTAAGTTCACTCTTTTTCTCAAGCCCATTTCTCTCCCTCTGATAGAGGGTGTGAAGCCGGATTTCTCCATCTTCATAGCCGTCCACCTCCACAATCCATATTACTTTTCTGCTTTTATCCTTCAGCCGCCCCAGGTGAATCATCACATCCAGCGCCGATGCGATCTGACTGCGAATGGCCGGAAGCGGAAGCTCCGCTCCCATCAGCACCATGGTCTCCAGCCGGGCCAGCATATCCCTGGGACTGTTGCCGTGGCCGGTGCTCATCCCACCGTCATGACCGGTGTTATAGCTATTGAGAAGTTCCATGGCCTCTTTTCCCCGAACCTCTCCCACAATGATCCGGCTGGGATTCATCCGCAGGGACGCCCGGATCAAATCGCCGATGGTAATGGCGCCCTCCCCCTGGGCATTGGGCGCCCTGGTTTCCAGCCGCACCAGATTCTTCACATGCTGAATCTGCAGTTCAGCGGAATCTTCTATGGTAATAACTCTCTCTTCATCCGGTATATAGGCAGACAGCGCGTTGAGAAAAGTCGTCTTCCCCGAGTTGGTGCCGCCGCTCACAAAGATGTTGTAGCCGGAACGGACCAGCTTTTTCAGAAAATCCGACGCCTCCTGACTGATGGAATCGTTCTCCACCAGCATGTCCATGGTAATCCGGCGGGGAAACTTCCGAATCGTCATAATAGGGCCGTCCAGGGAAATCGGCGGCAGCACCACATGGACTCTGGAACCGTCCTCCAGCCTGGCATCCGCTATGGGGGACGCCACGTTGACTACCCGGTTCACCCGGCTGACTACCTGCTGAATCAAATCTTCCAGCTGCTCGTCCGACTCAAATTCATAGTCCCAGGCATGCATAACGCCTCGTTCCTCCACAAAAATGTGATCCTTTCCGTTAATCATCACTTCCGTAATATCAGGGTCATCCATGATCTGTTGGAGAATATCCAGCTTCCGAAAGGAATTGAACAGCGATGTGCGAAGAGAAAGCCTTGACCACAGAGGAAGATACTCCTCCTGGCTTCTGGAAAATATATACCGGTCAATCAGTTCATACAGTTCCTCATCCGTAATCTGCCTGACGCCGCTTATCTCCTGACGTATGGCCTCTTTCATCTGGTCGCGGATCTTTTTCTCATGCTCACTGTCCGTTTCTTTTTTCACAGCCTGTCCGCGAAATCCCTTCTCGTCTTTCCACGCGCTCATCACATCACCCCTCTCAGCAGTTTTCTCACATAATCACCCATCTCGCCCCATAAAAGCTGGTCCAGGCAGTTCCCCTGCCTCAGACTGCTTCCGTAGGGAAGCTTTACACGCTGAATCTTCTCCTGAATATTCTGTCTCCCGGTCAGTTCCAGGTACTGGTCAAATTCCGCCAGTTTCGCGGCGGAGATACTATCCTCCCGAACCGGCATATAGATTACGTCGCAGTTATCCAGAATCGGCGCCAGATTCCTGGCCGGGCGGCCGATATCCGCCACCACATAGCCATAGCCAGTCTCCGTAGCCAGCTTTTCCAGCAGGTCCGCCGCCTCCATGCCGCTCATCTGCTCCAGGTCCTCCGGATAGCGGACCGGAGCAATATAGTCCATGTCCTTCCATGTATAGACCAGACTGCGCAGACGCATCACGTTAAAACCTCCCTGCCTCAGAAAATAGAGCACATCCGACAGATCATTTTTTATCTCCTCGCAAAACAGCTGGGAAAATCCGGAAAATTCTTCCAGTCCCAGATACAGGACTTTCCCGTCCCGGGCCAGTTCCTGCCCCAGAGTGAGGGCCAGAGACGTCTTAAGACATCTGCCCAGCGGCGAATAGACTCCCAGCACTTTGGCCCGTTTTCCTATGATCGTAAACAGATCTTCCGCCGGCTGATCACAGTATCTGGACATAACCTCTCGGATCACACTGTCCGCTGACTGGTACTTGTACACGCAGGGGTACGCATCCGCCGAAGGCAGTTTCTCACCTTCAGACAAGGTGACCACGGTTCCCGCCGGAATCTCACCCACCTGTTCCGGCAGCACCGCTCCGCTGATCAGCAGAATCTCTATCCGATGCTTTCTCGCGTAATCCTCAAGGGCCTCCAGCGATGAAAAAGGAACCACCGTAAACGGAACCTTTTCTTTCTGATTCGTCACATCAGCGAATCGTTTGGCATATTGAGGGTCTACATCATAGACCGCCATGATTTTCTCCATAGCAACCTCCATCTTCTTCTACAGTATTTTCAAAACAGCAAGCTTAAGAGATACCATACATATCCCAGACAAAGACAGCCGGCAAAAGGAATCACCGCACCGTATCCGTCACGGTCCGCCCGATAATAGGGCACAATCTCTTTCGTTTGGAACAGTCGTCTGAAATAGACGAACAGATACATAAGACGCCGCCGCAGATTCTTCTGCGCCAGCAGTTTCGCCAGTGCGAGAACCGCTCCCAGGAAACATCCGCAGGCAATGGCCCGAATCCCTGCAGAAAATCCAAGATAAGCTACCATTACCGCTATCATTTTAATATCGCCGGCTCCTACCATGCGCGTAAGAAACAGGGGAAACAGCACTGCCGTCGTGACCGCCATGCGGAGCAGATATCCCGCCGCCGCGAAACCATATCTTCCCTCCGGCGTCACAAGCATGGCCAGGCTCAGTCCGCAGACCACGGCTCCCAATATCCACCAGTTGGGAATCCGGTGCTCCCTCACGTCATAGTAGGCTCCGCCCAAAAGTACCACAAGCAAAAGCCATGCGTCCGCAAAAATCCTACATCACCTCCAAAAATATCATCTTCTGGTTTGGAATCGGCGCCCGAATCAGGGCTGGTACATGTACATGAATTTCATAAAATGAATTTGAACGTAACTGATTGTTTCTTCATTATGAACTTTCTTCCGCCAAATGTCAAGTAAATTTTAAGTATATTTTTTGAAACACATTATTCGTTGACCATTGCCCCGGAAAATGATAAAATAGAGAGAACGAAATCCATGTATACTTTTTCTTTTTCCAGAAATACTACATTTATCAAATTCTGGGAGATGATATGCATGAACCTTAATAAGAAACGGCAGCGGGCACTCATGATCATGGAGCGTCAGAAGCTGCGGGCGGAGATCGAACGAACCCGCAGCTGTATCGATTCCGCGCGGAATCACTTCGAGCAGGAAGTGGATCCTACTTTAATCGACTGTTTTATCTACGAACTGAACGCTGCCCAGCTGCGGTATCAGTTTCTGCTGCGCCGTTTTAAAAATTTGGAGGGCACTATTTATGAGCACCTGGTATGAAAAAGGGATATTTTATCACATCTATCCCCTGGGCCTGACCGGCGCCCCCCAGTGGAATACCGAGGAATCCGTGGTTCACCGCTTCGAGGAACTGAACCGGTGGATTCCCTATATTCGTTCTCTGGGCTGCAACGCCGTTTACATTGGTCCCCTGTTTGAATCTTCACACCACGGTTACGACACCAGAGATTATAAGCTGGTAGACCGCCGTCTGGGTGATAATGATGACTTCAAGCGCTTTACCTCCCTCTGCCACGAAGCCGGAATCCGGGTCGTGGTTGACGGAGTGTTCAATCACACGGGCCGGGAGTTTTTCGCGTTCCGTGATATACAGGAGAAGGGCGACTGGTCCCCCTATAAAGACTGGTACAAAGGCGTCAACTTCGGCTGGGGAAGTCCCCTGGGCGACCGTTTCGGCTATGAGGCCTGGCAGGGACACTTTGAACTGCCCTGTCTGAATCTGTGGAATCCCCAGGTAAGGGAGTACCTGTTCGATGTCATCCGGTTCTGGATCGATGAATTTGATATCGACGGCATCCGGCTGGACTGCGCCAATGTGCTGGATTTCGATTTCATGAAAGAGATGCGCCGGCGTACCTCCCGGATGAAGGAAGACTTCTGGCTCATGGGCGAGGTGATTCACGGAGAATACAGCCGCTGGGTCAATCCGGAGATGCTTCACTCCGTCACCAACTACGAGCTGCACAAGGGTCTGTATTCCGGCCACAACGACCACAACTATTTTGAGATCGCCCACACGATCCGTCGGCTTCTTCAGGTGGGTTATCAGCTGTACACTTTTGTGGACAACCATGACGAGGATCGGCTGGCCAGCAAACTGCGCAATAAAGATCATATTTATTCCGTTTACACGCTGCTCTACACCCTGCCCGGTATTCCATCGGTCTACTACGGCAGCGAGTGGGGACTGGAAGGACAGCGGACCAGGGAAAGCGACGCCGCACTGCGGCCCTGCATCGCTATTGAAGATGAAAAAAAATATCATACGGAGCTGACCGATTATATCGCCAGACTTGGCAGGATTCACAAAGAAAACGAAGAACTACATACCGGACGGTATCAGGAACTGACCCTGACTACCCGCCAGTACTCCTTTGCCAGGTTTGGAGAAAATTCCGTCATCGTGACAGCGGTGAACAATGACGAGCATCCGGCTTACATGCAGGTGCCGTCTCCCATCCACGGAGAATCCGCGGTGAATCTGCTGGACGGAACCGTCGTTCCCATCACGGACGGGAAAATGAATCTTGTAATTGAAGGCGGCCGCGGAGCTGTCTTAAAAATCAAGGGGGTATAAGATTATGCCGAGAAAAACAACTGCCAAAACCGAAAACACCGCGCCCAAACGCCGCGGCAGAAAGCCCAAGGCGGCTCCGCCTCTGGGAACCAACTTTGTCACCGAGATGGACCGGTATCTCTTCGGCCAGGGCACCCATTACAGCATCTACGATAAGCTGGGGGCCCACCCCAAGAATTACAACGGCCAGGACGGCATGTATTTCGCAGTCTGGGCCCCTCACGCCAAGGCAGTTTCCCTGGTAGGCGATTTCAACAGCTGGAATCCGGATGCCAATCCCATGGAACTTCTGGGCACTTCCGGCATTTACGAGATCTTCATGCCGGGCCTGGGCACCGGCATGCTGTACAAATACGCCATCACTGCCGCAGACGGCCGGATTCTCTTCAAAGCAGATCCCTTCGCGTTTGAAGCCGAGTACCGCCCCGGCACCGCCTCCATCACGGCCGATATCTCCGGCTTCAAGTGGAAAGACCAGAAATGGATGGAAGAACGGAGCAAAACCGATATTGTCAAGGCCCCTCTTTCCATTTACGAAGTGCATCTCGGTTCCTGGAGAAAGAAAGACCGGCCGGAGAAGGACGGATATTATACCTACATAGAGGCGGCTCATGAACTGGCGGATTACGTCAAGGAGATGGGTTATACCCATGTAGAACTGATGGGCATCGCGGAGCATCCTTACGATGGTTCCTGGGGGTATCAGGTCACCGGCTACTTCGCTCCCACCTCCCGCTATGGACAGGCCAAGGACTTTATGTATTTTGTCAACTACATGCACAAAAACGGCATCGGCGTTATCCTGGACTGGGTTCCCGCCCACTTCCCCAGGGACGCCCACGGGCTGGCTGAATTTGACGGCGGCCCCGTCTTCGAGTACGCGGACTCCCGCAAGGGCGAACATCCTGACTGGGGCACGAAAGTATTCGACTACGCCAAGAACGAGGTGAAAAACTTCCTCATCAGCAACGCCCTCTACTGGATCGAGCAGTACCATATCGACGGCCTGAGAGTGGACGCCGTGGCTTCCATGCTGTATCTGGACTACGGACGTTCCGCAGGCAACTGGGTACCCAACATCTACGGCGGCAACCAGAACCTGGAGGCCATCGAATTCTTCAAACATATTAACAGCGTCATCTCCGGGCGCCATGACGGCACCATGCTCATCGCCGAGGAATCCACTGCATGGCCCAAGATTACCCGGCCGCCGGAAGAGGATGGACTGGGCTTCAAGTTCAAATGGAACATGGGCTGGATGCACGATTTCCTGGAATACATGAAGCTGGATCCCTATTTCCGCAAATACAACCACAACAAGATGACCTTCGCCATGACCTACTCCACCTATGAGAATTTCATTCTGGTGCTGTCCCATGACGAGGTAGTCCACCTAAAATGCTCCATGATCAACAAGATGCCCGGCATCTACGAGGACAAGTTCGCCAACCTGAAGGTGGGCTACACCTTCATGATGGGCCATCCCGGCAAAAAACTTCTGTTCATGGGCCAGGAATTCGCCCAGTGGCATGAGTGGGATGAAAAGGTATCCCTGGACTGGCATCTGACGGAAGAGCCTCTTCACAGAGACGTCCAGAAATATTTCAGCGACCTGCTGCATATCTACAGGCAGTACCCGGCTCTCTATTCTCTGGATTATGACTGGAACGGCTTTTCCTGGGTCAACGCCAACGACGGCGACCGCAGCATCTTCAGTTTTATCCGCTATGATGAGACGAAGAAGAAGAACCTGCTGTTCGTCTGCAACTTCACCCCCATGGAGCGGTCCGACTACCGGGTAGGCGTTCCGAAAAAAGGCAATTACACCCTGATCCTGGACGAGACCCACGGCGCCTACAAGCGGGGCGAAGAGAAGAAGGTTTACAAGGCCGTTAAAGGCGAATGCGACGGACAGCCTTATTCCGTGGCCTATCCGCTGCCGCCTTACGGAACCGCTATCTTCCGCTTCAATTAACACGATTCCGAAAGAAAGGAGTTCACATGCAAACCATACTGGTCTGTGATGACGACAAACAGATTGTCGAGGCCATAGATATCTACCTGACCGGAGAAGGCTTCAAAGTAATCAAGGCTTACGATGGTTATGAGGCCCTGGAGCTTCTGGAGAATAATCCGGTAGATCTCATGATCGTAGACGTGATGATGCCCGGACTGGACGGCATAAGAACTACTCTGAAGGTCCGGGAGACCAGCAGTATCCCTATCATTATCCTGTCTGCCAAGTCAGAAGACAACGACAAGATCCTGGGGCTGAACATCGGCGCGGACGATTATATCGCCAAGCCCTTCAACCCCCTGGAGCTGGTAGCCCGGGTGAAATCCCACATGCGCCGCTACACACAGCTGGGCAATCTGACGCATCAGAATACGGAGAATATTTATAAATGCGGGGGCCTGCTGATCAACGATGACAACAAAGAGGTTTCCGTGGACGGCGATCTCATCAAACTGACTCCCATCGAGTACAATATCCTGCTTCTCCTGGTGAAGAATGCCGGAAAGGTATTTTCCATCGATGAAATCTACGAACAGATATGGAATGAGGAAGCCATCGGCGCAGATAATACGGTGGCGGTCCATATCCGTCATATCCGCGAAAAGATTGAGATCAATCCCAGAGAGCCCCGATATCTGAAGGTCGTCTGGGGCGTAGGATATAAGATTGAGAAGCAGTAGGAGATACATATGAGAACAGGAACCTGGCCTATGGCCCTGAAAAAACAGTCGGCGCTGCTTTTGCATCTGCTGTTTCTGTGTCTGTTCCTTGCCGGTATTACTCTTATCATTTTTAATGAGAATTACGGAAGAGGTCTGGGTTGGATTCATGAGGAATCCTACGCAGACACTTTTCCTTTTACCGAGCAGCTGGAATCTGACGTAGAGACTATATTTCGGTATGTCCAATTTAAAGATCTGCTGGAACTGGATGATGATGTGAATTATGAGGCCAGTATGTTTTGTGTTACCCATAATTCCGGCAACACCAAAATCTATACGCTGAATGAGGCGATCAGTTACGCCAGAAGGCTGGGTTATTATCTCAACGAAAATTACGAAGTGGCCGGCGGCCCCGAGGTTCACGAGAGAGACAGTGGGAATTCCACTCCCCTGATCGAGTGGAAGGCTTATGATCCCAACGAAGTCTACACGGAACCCGGCGATGCCTTCGCCACAATCGAAGAGCTTTCCGTTCAGGTTCTGAATGTGCTGGGCGAATATTACCGAATCCGGGAAAATTTTATCGACCAGCCCTCCAATCTGTATTTTCGCGTCTCCTACTTTGACGACTCCGCGGAAGAACATGTCTACACCAACGCCTCCGAATACAGCAATGACGACTTGCGGCAGATGGGAAGGTACCTGTTCATCTCCGGCGACTCCATTTTCGTGGATTCCAATCTGCGTTACGTTCCCGAAAACATCACATCCGAACTGGCCATGCACAACCAGTACAATAATGACGACTACTATATCCTTCTGGGCGTAGACGTCACGTATCCCAATCCTGATCCTTACTCCGCCGCCAACGCGGAATATGTCAAGGTCCGCACCGAATATATCGGTGGAACGATTCTTCTGGCTCTCGGACTGATCGGCCTCTTTTTTACGCTGATCGTCATGGCCCGTCTGACCGGACATACGGATGCGGACCGCTCCGACATCGCCCTGTATTATTTTGACCGGCTTCCCGTGGAATGCATCGCTGTCGTTTTTCTGCTTTTACTGTGGGCCGGCGACACTCTGGCCCAGAACGGCCTTCTTCGGCTGGCCCGGCTGATCGTCAGCAGGGAATACCTTTCCTATGCCGCAAGTGTCCTGAAAGGAGTCACCCGGTATCTGATCTGCCTTGGAGTCCTGTTTTGCCTGCTGCGCGGCTACAAGGCCCGCGCCCTTTGGAAGAACAGCCTTCTGTGCCGGGGATTAAGCCGCGTTATTCCCGCATTTTACGGCTATCCCCTGCCGGTGCGCTTCACTGCGGCCTTCACAGGATATATCCTCTGCAGCGCTATCCTTCTCTGGGGCTGGTATTACCTCTACGGACAGCGCGGCAATCTGAACATTCCTTATCTGTATTTGATTCCGCTGGCTGTGCTGGCTGTATTTCAGATATGGGTCTTCCTGATTCTGTACCGCAGCCGTGTGGAAAATTCCAAGATCGCAAGAGGAATCTTTCAGATGGCCCAGGGTGATACCGCTTATAAGATCGATTCCGCCGGTTTCTCCGAGGATGCCGGAAAGATCAGCCAGGCCCTCAACAGCCTGGGCGACGGTCTCGACACGGCCCTGCAGGAACAGGTAAAAAGCGAGCGGCTTAAAGCCGACCTGATCACCAATGTATCCCACGATATCAAGACGCCCCTTACCTCCATTATCAATTACGTGGACCTTTTAAAGAGGGAAAATATTCAGGATGAGAAAATCCAGGGCTACCTGGAAGTCCTGGACCAGAAATCACAGCGTCTGAAGACTCTGACCGAGGATCTGGTGGAGGCCTCCAAAGCCAGCTCCGGCAACCTGAAATTAGAGATCAGCGATATTGATTTTGTGGAGCTGATCCATCAGTCCAACGGCGAATTTGAAGAGCGCTTCGCCCAAAGGCACCTGGAACTGGTATCCAATCTGCCTTCGGAAACGATCCTGATCGCCGCTGACGGACGGCGCCTGTGGCGCGTGATCGAGAACCTGTACAACAACGCCTTCAAATACGCCATGGAAAACAGCCGGGTCTATGTGGATGTGGAAAAACGCAATGGCTTCGCCTATTTTACGATAAAAAATGTTTCCGCCAATCCGCTGAATATTAATGCCGATGAACTGACGGAACGATTTGTCCGGGGCGATGTGGCCCGGACTACCGAAGGCAGCGGACTGGGACTGTCCATCGCCAAAAGCCTGACCCTGCTCCAGAACGGAAGCTTTGAACTGTATATCGACGGAGATCTGTTCAAGGCACAGGTGGGATTTGAAGTGCGCGGGACACCTGCGCAAACTGTTAATTAATTCACATTTTTTGGAAAAATACGGCTGTTATATCTTGCTTTTATTGATTTATACTGTATAATAGAATAGAAGTGGTAATTTGCTTTTGACGGTTTCATGCCCAACAACCATATTTATTAAGGAAAGAGGTAGAGTGTAAAATGGCAAAGATTGATTTAACCAAGTACGGAATTACCGGGACTACGGAGATCGTGTACAACCCCTCCTACGAGGAGCTGTTTGAAGCAGAGATGGATCCGACCCTGGAAGGCTATGACAAAGGGCAGCTGAGCGAACTGGGCGCGGTGAATGTTATGACCGGCGTTTACACAGGCCGTTCCCCCAAAGACAAATTCATCGTCATGGACGAGAATTCCAAGGACACCGTATGGTGGACCACCGACGCATATAAGAACGATAACCATCCGGCTTCCGAGGAGACCTGGAAAGCGGTCAAGGATCTGGCTGTCAAAGAACTGTCCAACAAAAAGCTGTACGTTATGGACGCTTTCTGCGGCGCCAACAAAGATACCCGCATGGCGATCCGTTTCATCGTAGAAGTGGCATGGCAGGCTCATTTCGTGAAGAACATGTTCATCCAGGCTTCCGAGGAAGAGCTGGAGAACTTTGAGCCCAACTTCGTTATCTACAACGCTTCCAAGGCGAAAGTGGAGAATTACAAGGAACTGGGCCTCAATTCTGAGACCGCGGTAGTATTCAATATCACCAGCCGCGAGCAGGTTATCCTGAACACATGGTACGGCGGCGAGATGAAGAAGGGTATGTTCTCCATGATGAACTACTACCTGCCGCTGCAGGGCATCGCTTCCATGCACTGCTCCGCCAACACCGATATGAACGGTGAGCACACTGCCATCTTCTTTGGTCTGTCCGGCACCGGCAAGACCACCCTTTCCACCGACCCGAAGCGTCTGCTGATCGGCGACGACGAGCACGGCTGGGACGACAAGGGCGTGTTTAACTTTGAGGGCGGCTGCTATGCCAAGGTTATCAACCTGGACAAGGAGTCCGAGCCCGACATCTACAACGCCATCAAGAGAAACGCTCTTCTGGAGAACGTAACTCTGGATGAGAACGGCAAGATCGATTTCGCTGACAAGAGCGTCACCGAGAATACCCGTGTATCTTATCCCATCAACCATATTGAGAAGATCGTACGTCCCGTTTCCGCAGCTCCGGCCGCTGAGAACGTAATCTTCCTGTCCGCTGACGCGTTCGGCGTACTTCCGCCTGTGTCTATTCTGACTCCGGAGCAGACCCAGTACTACTTCCTGTCCGGCTTCACAGCCAAGCTGGCTGGTACAGAACGGGGCATCACCGAGCCCACCCCCACCTTCTCCGCATGCTTCGGCCAGGCGTTCCTGGAGCTGCATCCCACCAAGTACGCGGAAGAGCTGGTTAAGAGGATGGAGATGAACGGAGCGAAGGCTTATCTGGTGAACACCGGCTGGAACGGCACCGGCAAGCGTATCTCCATCAAGGACACCCGCGGCATCAT
>CANQRW010000027.1 GCA_947626365.1 uncultured Lachnospiraceae bacterium | reverse complement strand
TGTTGTTTGCTTCAACATGAATTATACGGGTAAATCCACGTTGCTGCAAATGTGAGGTCACTTCATATTATCTAATTTGCACCCCTAAGGTTTTGTCTGTAATACCTAACTCAGATATATCTGAAAGCATTTTCTTCTCAACATTGTCCTTTAGACGAATGTACTTCTTTAACATGTTAGCCATTTCATCAAAGCGCACAACACTCCATATATAATGATCATCGACATCTGGAATAGAAAAACCTTTTCTTAAGAAAAGGTAATCATTTCTGCTCTGATTAGTTACAACATTATTCGCTTTAGATACATCATCAACTGTTACGTCAGTCGGTTGATGAAAATAGTATTCAAATACATTCGTTGTAACCTCATCCATAGCTGAATCATAATACGCAAGTTTTCCCCATCTAACTACTGGAATCATTCCCAATTGATCAGCAAAGTTTATTGCTCCAAGGGTCTTAAACAGTATTGCTCCGAACCCTGCACGTTTATCTTCGTGCTCGATGTAATAAATGATTTTTCCTGGATAAAGACTGCCATTATGAGTAATTACTAAAACATTTGGATTATTATTTTTTTCCAATACCTTATTTACAAATTCTGGGTCTCGTATATTCTTCATGCATCTTATGATATAATAAAGTATGCGGTTATTTTTTATTTTATCTTTGATGCCCATTTCAAGCCTCCTAGTTTGGTTAATCTTTAATGACTCACTATAATACTTATATCTCATTCATTATTTTATATTTGCAGTTCCGTCATTTTCTCATATTCAGGCTTATATTCCAGTATGCCCTTATATAAACAAAGCCAAGTCCCAAAATCAAAGTTAAATTCCCTTATATTCTCATTAGCTACGCTATATGAACCATTACGTATATGCTCACAGTATCTCTCATCATATTTGGGCCAATATAAATCGAATTGGCTCTTATCAACAAGTATCATACAATCTCTGACAAACTCCCAATATCCTCTTATAGTAGTGTCATAATTGCCTTCAATCGCTTTAATATATTTCCTTATAATATATATTTCCGGAATCAACTCCCCTTCTGCTGCCTCTCTAGATTTACATTTTGTAAAACCAATGTTTCTGGAATCCAATGGTATCGTCAAAAAAGCTGTCATATCGTCCTTTTTGCCAAAATACAAGAAATCGCTTATATAATATGGTTTGTACAATGACCCATATTCCGTAGAAAAAGCGATAATCCTGTTTTTTATTATTGAGGAACTCGAAGGATACTCTTCTAATAATAATGCCATATAATGAAATGACGAAGAATTATACAATCTCTGATCCGTACGCGTCTTGCATATGTACTCACAGCCAAGGTTCTGCGCTACTTTTATACCTGCCTGCATGGAAACCAACTGATAATTAATATGCGTTATTCCCGGCATATCCGGTTTGATTGATGTAACTACTATCGCACCAGCTGCATTAATCTGTGCAATGGTTTCACTAGATTCATCATTCCACGTCGATACGATTACAACTAAGTCATTAGAATAGTCCATATATCTTCTTACAGTATTAAGCGTAAAACTATCTTTCTCTATCAGCGGCCCCTGTAAAATCACAGCGATTTTCTTATTTAACCTCTTTTCTTTTATTCCTTCACATTTCATATAATCTTTATTTCGAAAACTAAAGGTGACAAAACATTCGCATTGCTTTTCTGCTTCTTGACAACAGGAAATTAAAAAACGCTGCAAAATGACCATGCTTTTCCTGCAGTTTTGTACCATTATTATCTTAACAGGCAAAAAAAATAATTTAATCCACAACTTTATACCTTTAAGAATTATACCTTTAATCCTTTTTTTTGCCCTTTGTAACATATATATACTCCCTTGAAGTGATTATATTAAAATATAAGTATTATATTATTTCTTCTACAATCTTGTAGCAATCAAATAATCAATACTCTTTTCGTAGTCTTGGGATTGTTGCCCGGACGAAATTTTGAAAAAGGGTCCAATTAAGGCCCTCGAATTCTTTGAATCAATATTAATTATGCTTCCAGCATTTGTTTAATATCCAAAGTTTAACCTTCCTTGGTAAATTTGTATAGTTACATACTGTCCAGCAATTCACGCCATTTAGATCTCCAAAGCTCAAATGAAAATGATTTACTAACGGTTTCATATCCACACTTAGAAAGTCTCACTCTAAGTTCTTTGTCTCTGCAAAGTCGTCTCAAGGCTTTTGTAAGATTAGCTTCCGTAGCCCTAATCATAATACCATTATAATTATCTATTATTATATTCGTTAGACCACCAACATCTGAACATATCACTGCGCAGCCAGCCGCCATCGCCTCTAGTAAAGATAATGAAGTTCCCTCAGAAGCTGTTGAGGGGACAACTGCTATATCATATCCTTGGTGATATTTAATAGATTCATTAGGATGAAATTTATCAAACTTCACACAATCATACTTATCAAACATATTATGAAGCCATATTTCATCGGAACCTTCGCCTGCAAAACAAACATTTATTTTTTCTCCATCAGCAAGCAAATTTTCAACAGCCTTTGCCATTACTCTTGTTCCTCTATAAGTTTCAAATCTCCTGGCAAAAATTATAGACACAACTTCATTTTTATTATGTTTTTCAAATTTGGGGATAACAGAAAAATTAGGTATAACCAACAATTTCTTGTCGCCATTAAGCGAAAACGTCCGAAACCAATTCAGAAAATTATAATCAACACATACTATTTTATTACAAAGGCCATATTTTCTAATCTTATTCCATGCTCTTAGAAAATTGCCTGTAAAATAAATCATACTGCTTAATGTTCCAGACTTTTTTTCATTTTCTGACCAATAATCCCACCCTATTCCATGTTGAATTGCTATCGATTTTTTAAAGTTATTCTTACAAATGCAATAATCCGCACCAAATACAAGAATGTCATTATTGACATCGGCGTTTTTTTCGGCTTCAGAGATCAATAAATCCCATCTACGCAAATTAACTTCTCGCTCTTTCTTTTTTGTTGAAATAACTCCTATTATTGTGACGTTTTCATCTCTTTTTTCAAATCTATTGTTCGAATACTGATAGATATAAAACTGCACTTCATCAGCGCTATACAGATTCATCAAGTTTCGTAAATATGTTTCTACACCGCCAATCTTTAATACTTTTCCATCAAAATCATAAAATTGACTATATATGATGTGAATCCGCTTCATTTGATAAACCCCTTTTCATCTATATATAACACATAATTTTTAATTCATTTGCGTAACGCTATAACATATCCATATATCTTTCTTAGTTTTACTTATAATCCAGAGCATATGTCTTTCGCTTCTTGTAACTAATCATTTTGATTTGAAAACATAATAAAAAGGATACATATATTAACCAAGTTCTACAATTATAAATACTTTCACAACAACTCCATCCTAATAAAACACAACTCAATGCAACACAAAATGGGTTATTGATCCGCATCTTCTTGAAAAAAAATACAATAAAAAGAAAAGCGCCTCCTAGTCCTGCTGAATTAAGAATATACGTCAAACTATTCATGTATTCTGGATTACCCTCTATATATGGAAGTTCTATCGAGATCTTATTAAAATAGTCTGCTATATTACCTAAGCCAACTCCTATTACTTTTCTCCAAACATCTAATTTTGAATATACAATAAATCCTCTTAATACTCGTAGATTTCCCGATGTTGAACCTTTATTAAAGTCTATCTCATTAATTCTTGAGATCATCCTCTGCCCCAAATTTGTAAATAGCAAAATGCAAAGTATTGACAACAAGCCAATCAGCATAATATAACACTCATATTTTTTTATTTTTCCTCTTTTCATTGCCTTTTTACAACAAAATAAAAACCATAATCCCCAACACGCCACTAACATTAAAATTCCGGCTGCAGAAGTAGATAAAACGATTGCTAATGAACATAGACCTGCTCCCGCAATGGATTTGTACTTATCTTCTTCCCAAAATAAAAAAGCCACAGTACCTATAATTACATATTGTGTAAAATGTGCAGGTTCCAAAAATACAAACTGAGGCCGTAAATACGTGTTTGCCATGCTCTCAAAATTAGCTATTACGTTAACCCTTAATATACCATCTGTAAAGGTTTTCACGGGAAACCAAAACCAAATTATTTTATGAAATATATAGTAAAATACTACCTGAAATAATAAACCAATGCTTAAAAGACAGCAAAATATCTTTATCAACCGTTTTCCATAAGAAAGATTAAAAAGATGTGGAACATAGAAGCAACATATCGTTCCATAAAACCCATGTCGAAGAATACGAATCAGATTACTAATTGGAATTCCATTATGAATGAATAATATGTTCAGTATAGAAATACCTATTATATAAATAGTAAAAACTAAATACTCTGTTACTATTACTTTTCTTCTTAGAATAATTGGTGCATATATTATCAATACTATCAATAATGCAATATCTCCAAGCCCTATTGAAACATTTATATTGCTTGGATAGATGTTAATTATGGGAAATAATACAATAAGCAATGTAAACAATTTTTGCGCTATATTATTTCTCACGCTATGATTCCCCCTTTTTCTATCATCATACCTTAAAAATTGGCCTATTTTTAATTGCTATTATACTTACTCTAACTACGGATAAAAACTTGTACAGCCTCACGCAGCCGTTCTTGATCCTTTCTCACATCTTGAAGGAAACTCTCACAATTATTCTTAAACACTTCCGGATTGAAATTATGTATATAAGTCTCAACAGTAGAAAGAACATCATC
Source organism: uncultured Lachnospiraceae bacterium (assembly GCA_947626365.1). Classification (GTDB taxonomy): domain Bacteria; phylum Bacillota; class Clostridia; order Lachnospirales; family Lachnospiraceae; genus UBA3402. Next base: position 33,869 of record CANQRW010000027.1, on the reverse strand, counting down.
CCCAAAAGGGTCCACCTGCAAACCCAAGCCATACTGCTCTACTATCTGTGCAAGATATGTACCTTGGGCAACCATAATAGGCTTTTTAAATAAAGCGGCATCATAAACTCGATTTGGTATTGCCTCCCGAACCTCTGGCGAACCCAGGCTATAAACAGAATTAATAATATCAATCGATTTATATAAAATTGGTTTTTGGTTATTCTCATAACTTCCATAGAATTCAACGTTATTTACATTATTATTTTTGCAATATAAAGGAAGATCACAATCTGTAAATGCACTTCCTGCATACATAAGAAAATAATTTGAATTATTTGCAAAAGCATCTATTAATCTGGTATTCAAATCAAAATAACGAACATATCCCAAAAAGCCAATACATATTTTTTTCTTCTTTTTTAAATCTTCCACTAACTCTACCTTTCTCTCTTCATTTGAAATATTATGTGATATATAATAATTATCTATTTTTGAAAAATAATTAAGGTAGCCCTTAGAGGAAAAACACGTTAAAAAGGAATTATTGGCAATCTTCTCTATTCGTTTTGCAAAGAATAAATATTTTTCATATGTATAATCTCTATAATCATATATATATTTATTCTTGTACTTGTTCCATAAAATTGGGCCAAGAATAACAGCAGGCATAGAAGTAAAAACAATCAGTTTATCGTATCTATTTTTTTTATCAATTTCTTAACAAAATAAAGATATCGAAATGTCGGAATGATTTTGCTTAAGTTATTCGCTGAGGTAACTTTATGAAAAGAATATTCATTTCCATTATCCGTTTTCATTTTATCAATCAGACCATCAAAAGTACGATCAAAGAAAACCTCGTCATATGTAACGCCTTCATTATTCAAAATTTCCTCATAAAACTGAATATAAGGCATATAATTTTTTCCAAAAAAACCTATCAGCAAAAAGCCATACTGCTTATTCATCTTTATAAACCGCCTTCCTACGAAAAGGTATAGGGTTATGAAACACCTTTCGGCTCTCGATGGCCACAGAACCTACATCTGTACCTTCGACTGTACCGTAGACCATCCACACTCCCTCGTGCTATCAACCCAATGTTTCCTTTTGGTTACTGTCAGTTTATTCGTATTGCCACTTAAATTTCTCAGATTGTTATAACCAAATACAACTTGTTGCTGATTTTCTTACACAGTTTCTCAATATAATTATGGAAAAGAGACGCTACCGCAAAAATGGTTACGTAAGAAACCAGAAAAGCTGCTAATGTTGAATAGGCAATCCGATTCGTACAGTCATATATCCAATTAAATACATACGTTCCCACCGTAATCTGGAGTGGATCATGAAGAAGATAGATTGCAAAGGATATCTCACCTAAATATACCATGGGCTTTAACGATAAAATTTTTTGTAACGGTTTCACTGTAAGCAACGCCACACCCATGCAGAACGCTCCCATCGCGTGGAATGGCTCATAGCCAAATTTTATATTACTTCCCGGTAGAATTGTATTTCCAATCCACAGAGCGACTATTCCCGCTAATATTCCCAATATCGATATCCATTTCCATTCAAACCATTTCCTCTGTCTAACAAAAAAATAGGCAATCAGTACCCCCCCGAGAAACATATCATAAGTATAGTTTTTAATAAAATACACTCCTACCGCAATTGCTATCATCGCAAATAGAGGTTTCAATTTATCAATACAAAGCGAAACAAACACAGATATCACATATCCATATGTCATGATGGGCAACATCCAAAGTGGAAACATGAATCTGGTCGTTCCGCTTCCCAAAACCGATGATACAGACGTTTTAAGCACCTGCCAAAGTGAATACTGTGTATAATAATTCAATGTATCTGATTCCTTCCTGCTACTTAACGTAACAGCCATCATTTGGTCATATCCATCATATGCGTGCAACTTCATTAATAGCCATACAAAAAGACATGCAAAGAAGACCGGCAAGATCAGACGAAATGCCCTCATTAACGCGGCTTTCTCCAGCCTGGCCATGGAACCTCTTTCAAAAAAATCCAATCCAAAAAGAAAAGCACTTAGGAAATAAAATAGAAATAACATGTAGGTTCCATTAATCAAAAAAGTTATCGGAAAAGGTTTATTCGCAGGCCAAAACACGATAAAATGATTGAACGATACTATCAGGCAGGCAATACCTTTTGCCCCTGTAAGATAATCTAGTCTCTGCGACATTCTTTCCAATTCCGTATTGTCTCGCTCTTTTGTTTCCATTTTATCTCCTTATCAGATACTTCCTCAGCCTCCCAAACGCCTTTAAACTCCTCTTCAGATCCGCCGGATCCCTAAGCCCCACCGCCAGCCTATGCACAAAATACCCCGGCCGCATATAATATTTCCTTCTCGCCTCATCACAAAAATCTACCATCTCCTGGGAGGACAGCCCCGGCAGCTCCAGCACACAATTATGGGTGCCGTCCTCCTTGCAGTAATGGTCATACCCGGCCTTGATATAGCCGTTCTCCTTTGCCCACTCATACGCTTCCGTCCCGGGATAGGGGATCAGCGGGAAGAACTGGGCGGTGTCTGTGTTCAGCTTCAGGGCCAGTTTCAGAGTGTTTTCCATGGTCTCCTTCGTCTCGCCCTTATTGCCGACCATGTAACAGGCGTGGATCAGAAGCCCTGCTTTCTTGGCGTTCTTTACATACCGTTCTATCTGCTCCAACGTCGTCCCCTTCTTAATGTTGTTCAGAATCTGCTGGTTCCCGCTCTCAATGCCGGGAATAATAAGGCGACAGCCCGCCTTCTTCATTTCCTGCATTGTCTCCAGATTCAGATTCACGCGGGCGTTGCACAGCCATTTCAGCCGCTTATTCAGTTTCTTCTCAATCAGAAGACGGCAGATATCCAAAACCCTCTTTTTATTTGCCGTGAAAGTATCATCTTCAATGACCACTTCCTTCACGTCCGGAAAATGTTTAGCGATGTATTCAAACTCTCCCACTACATTTTCCGGAGTCCGGAGACGGTATTTGTGCCCATGCATAGTCTGCGGATAGACGCAGAAATTGCACCGACTGGGACAGCCTCTTCCAGTAAATATCTGAATCTCCGGATAATGAGCCGCGGCAAAAAAGTAATCCTTATAATCTAGATGTTTATGGATAAATTCCGCCGCATAGGGGATCGTATCCAGATCCTCGATATATTCCGCGTCCGGATTATGAACGATTTCTCCGTTCCTGCGGTAGGAAATCCCCTTTACACTGGACAGGTCCGCCCCGGTCTCAAGCGCTTTCGCCAGATAGTATACGGTATAATCATATTCTTTCCGGGCTATGCCATCGATCAGCGGTCCTTTCGACAACGTCTCTTCCACCGTTGCAGATGGATGAGTCCCAACCAGCAGAACAAATGTCTCTGGATACTTTTTCTTTAATTTTTCACCAAATTTAATATCATTAGATATAGATGGGGTACTGGTATCCAACACAAAAAGTCCTATATCCTCAATGTTTTGAGTAATATAATTCAGACTCTGTTGTTCATTCCATTGCTTTGCAGGAGCGTCAAGAAATTCTATTGCGAAGCCTTTTTTTTCGCAATAGGCAGCCGCATAAATCAGCCATAAAGGATAATAAAGCGCCCCGCTGCGTGTGACAGCTGGACTTCTGGATTCCCTGGAAAATTTTCCATATTCCGCCTTAAATGGTGGATTGACAAAAAAAATCTTCATAATTATAAACCTCCAAAAATGAATTTAACTGGCTCTGCGTTTTGTAAGAACATACCCCACGTATTTAATATAATTAAATATAGATTCCAGCAAACCAAGTTTTTCAACTTTTCGATATAAAATCCAATGCCTTATAAGCCTCGCTTTTAGATTATGAGACAAGGAGCCTGGAACTTGCCGATATAAGGAAAGCTCCTCTTGAATTCCATATGCACAAGGAACCTTTTTTAACAAGGCTAACCATGTAGCAGAATCTTCAGCTCCATATTTTAAAAGTGGCATTTCAAAATCAGCTATTTTTTTTCGGTCAATCATAACCGTACATGTCCAGATAGCTGTCCGCGTCAGTGCCTGCTGATATGTAATTGTCAATGGCACTTTCACATTCCGATTCAACAGTTTCCCTGCTTCATCTACCAGCGCATAACTCGTATATGTAAATGCACACCCTTTTTCTCTCATGAATGACTGCTGTCTCTCCAGCTTTTCTCCTAGCCAGATATCGTCACTATCTAAAAAGGCAATATACCTTCCCACGGCGTTTTTAATTCCCTTGTTTCTCGCAGCAGCCACTCCTCTATTTCTTTCACTGAATATAGGGACTATCCGTTTATCCTTCTGCGCATACATAGATAATACTTGACGACTGCTGTCTGAGGATCCATCATCAACCGCTATCAATTCCCAATTCTGATAAGTCTGATTAATTACACTTTGAATCGATTCTCCCAGATATTTTTCGGCATTGTATACCGGCATAATTATGCTTATTTTTTCCTGTTCTGTTGTGACTCTTTCATGTCCCATATAAAATCACCTATTGCATCCTGATTTCTTTGTCCAAAACAGCGTTATGCCAATGGAAAAGAAGCTTTCTCATAAGCTGGCAGCTGCCTCACAATCAAGACTCCCGCACCGCACTCTCCTGTGTTATCGTAGCACTCACTTCTTTCTCAAACCCTTCCGTACTCTCCTTCATAAAAAGCACCTTTATCGTCTGAAGAATAATCTCAATATCCAGCAACAATGAATAATTCTGTATATACATCAAATCAAGCTTTAACTTGTCATACGCCGTCGTGTTGTACTTCCCATACACCTGCGCGTACCCGGTCAGCCCGCCTTTCACTTTCATCCGGTACGGGAATTCCGGGATTTCCTTCGAATATAGTTCCACATGCTCCACACGCTCTGGCCGCGGTCCTACGATACTCATGTCTCCTTTCAGAATATTCAGTATCTGTGGCAGCTCGTCGATCCGCGTAGCGCGGATGATTCGTCCCACCGGCGTGATTCGTGGATCCCTGTCCGTCGCTGGAATGGAATGTCCTTCCTTCTCCGCGTCCACGATCATACTCCGGAACTTGCAAATGGAAAATACTTTTCCGTCCTTCGTACACCGGTCCTGCCGGAAGAACACCGGCCCGCCGTCGTATGCCTTGATTGCGATAGCCGTTATAATAAAAATCGGTGACAACACCACCAGTGCCGCCAACGACAATAGGATATCCATTAACCGCTTTACAAATCTCTGGTCAAAAGTCAGTCCCACATTTCTTGAAAGCAGCAGTGGGGTGTCGAACAGATGCAGCTTCTCCGCGCTCCGCAGTAAAATATCTGAAATCTTTGGTGTCGTATAGGTCCGCACCGATTTCCCATAGCAGTATTTCAGGAGCAAATTTCGGATATGCGAAGGGATATCACAGATGATTACCCCTTCATACTGTCCAATCTTTTTCTTAATCTCTTCCAACTCTTCCTGAGCGCATTTCGGAATCGTATCGTCTGTTTCAGTGTTTGCAGTCTTACCCGGATGGCAAATCTCGTTTCTACCTGACTGAGCCTCTGTTAATTCATTCATGTCTGTTGCGTTTCTCTGCCCCAAGGCATTCCAGTCCTTATCCGTGCTGATATGTATCGCTTCCCCTACCACGAATCGGTCATTTCGGGTACTCATTTTTCCCATCAGGCTGGCCACCGGATGTTCCCCGTATATTAAAAGAACCCGTCTGGGCGGGTAAAGAATCCGGTATAATCTTGTACTGATGGTGCTCCAGATGCAGATGACTATGAACTGTACCGCCATCATTGCCAAAAGCGGTCCCACGTTCAGGAAATGCTTCGTCAAAAGCGTGATCTGCAGATAGATCATGCAGTTGGCGCACAGACTGGCCAGCGTCTGGGAATAAATCATATTCCTGGTCCGCAGATATCCGACCCGCCAGCCGCCATAGATGACATTAAAAATGACCAGCAAAAGGCCGTACACTGCCACCATCAGCCAATGGCCGGTGCGGTTATAAGGGACTTCCATATGCTGGTTATAATAATTCACCCATACATACCAGTAGACCACCATTTCCAGCGACAGAATAACAACACCAATCACGAATTTCACGATACGTTTGTATTGTTCTTTTCCATTGTACTGTCCCGACTGTGGTGTTTTTGACGGCAGATCATATTTCTTATCTGTCATTTTCTATCTCCTCGTATTTCTGTATCTCTGATATAACGTTCCTCGGTTTCAGGGATAACTGATAATTTGGCTTTATAAAATCCCTTCACTTAATATAAAAATCTCCTGTTCAGGCGCTGCTTGTCCCAACAGGAGATTTATTGTAACAACACTATATGATTTATTTATGCTTTTTGATACTTTACGTTCCGATTCTTTCCGGTCTGTGTGATGACTCCTTGTGCATATAACTTTGTCAGATAATGTTTTGTAGCAGATGGTGCCATTCCCGAGACTTCTGCCATGCTTCTCGTCGTTACATAACCTTCGGCATTAAGGTTTTCCATCAGAATGCGATAAAACCTTTCCTTTTTATCGCTTATTTTATCGCTCATTCTCTCTGGCTCAAACCCCTCTCTGCGCCGAATCGTCACCAGATACGTCCCGTCCTGTCGTCGTCCATCTCATATTCCGGAGCTGACGAGCCGTTCTTCAGCCATTCTTTTTACCACTTTCAGCAGGCCCTCCGGCGAAATTGCCGAAATCTCTAAAGTTGCAAAACCAACTTCATTTCTTGTTGCGATATATTATTTCCATAATCTCCGTAGCCGTTCCGCAAAATGGCTCAAGTCCTATAAAAATCAATGACAATATTCGTATCAATCAATATCACCCTATCGCTCGTCCCTCGCCCTCGCCTCCGCCAACTCACGATTCGGATCAAAATCTTCCGGTAATTATTTTCGTATCTCTCCTCGCACAGCATTCGGTCTTTGGAAAACTGACATTATCATCTGAAAGACTGTTAATCATCTGTATGGCTTGTTCCTGCAGTAAAGACATTGGATTGCCCCTTCTCTCTGCATCTATCTTAAATCGTACCAGATTTTCTCGTAAATTTATACTGTTTTTTATAGAAAGATGACCAGCAATCTAATATATTCAATTCCCACAGTCAAACCGCCACATGAATCTTCTTCTCTTCCCCCGATTCCGGCTTCCCTGCCATCTCTCCTCTCGGAATCATTGTCACAGTCTCGCACACCCGGTAGATGTTTTTTCCTGTATCGTCTTTTCTGACCTCCAGGATTGTATAATGGTCTGCTATCGGCGGGGCAGTCACCGTCTCAACCCCGTTATAAAAAGTCTTCGCGTTCACATCCACATCCAGCAGGATCCCCAGCGGAATCACCGTGTCCTCTCCCCACAGCTTTTTATGCGCCTTCGCGAACCTGCTGGAGAAGCGGATCTTCTCGATACCGTCCAGCAGGTACCCAAGCGGTCCATAGACACGATAATAGGCGCTCTCCGCAGACTCCCTCAGGATGTAGGAGGCCCGCACCACATGGTCTTTACCGGAAATGGCTTCCAAAAACTCTGCATCCTGCTCCATCAGCGGGAACATGGTCAAATACCCCGTGGCAATCAGCCGGGATATGGCCGGAATCTTCTCCAGGCGGCGGAACAACGATTCCGTCCCTTCGCAGGTAAGGAAGACGCAGCCGCGGAACAACGGCTTCTGCTCGATCAGGACCCGCTCCTGCCGCCTCACATCCCGTTCGTTATAGATCACAAATACATCCTGATACAGATAAGGCGGAACGGTACGCCGGATCTCCTTCACCAGCGCTTCCTCCCCGCCGTACCACGTCTTCAATTTATACCAGAGCACCTGTTTTCCCTCCTTCTAAATCTTTCTGTATTCACGGTCCTCGTTATGGGGCCCGCGCTGTCTTTCAGATACACTTGCCGCAAAACTGTCAGTCCCCAGGTCGTCCCGCAGATCCGTCAGCCTCCGGTCGTCCCGCAGATCCGTCAGCCTCCGGTCATCCCGCAGATCCGTCAGCCTCCGGTCATCCCGCAGATCCGTCGTCCCTCCGGATCCAGCTTTCTCACTTCCTCCACGGATACCTCTACCGGCATCTCCCGATTAAACATATGCACGGTGATTGAGACCGTGCTGCTTCTCACTTCATGGATAACGGCCACATTTCCCTCGAAAACACCGCTGACCACCGCCACACAGTCACCAGGCCGCAGCATAGCGGTCGGCTTTCCCTTTTCATGCGGAGAAAGTACCGGCGACGCTATACCCGCATTACCATACAAACAAGGTGTCAGTGACTCTTTTCTCGTATTTCCAGCTGCATATCCCGTCGGCGTAGGGATATGCGCCTCCACTTTCCCGTAGGACATCTCTCTGCGGACGTCATCGTTTAAGATGATCCCCATCCGCACAATCTTCTCCTGCCCTGCGATCGTCAGCCTCACCTGCGCATAACGGTCCCGGAACTTATATGTCTCGATGCGGTCACGACATTTCTCAAGCGGCCCCGCCATGTATGTGACATGGCCCTTTCCGTCCGTCGCCGCGTAGGTCAGACGCACGATATGGTCGGCATCCAGTATCCCCTTCAGGAATTCCGCCTCGCCGTCATACAGCGGGGTAAATTCGAATGCTCCGGCTGATAATATCTTCGACATGGCCGGAACCTTTTTCAGACACTGAAAGACACCCTCAATATCATCCGTAGTGATAAAGAGGTATCCGGGGAACAGCCGCAGGATGTGGATCTGGTTCTGCTGACGCCAGCAGCGCAGCCGTTCAAAATAAGGCACGAAACATTCTCCTATATATCCTTCCGGTATTACGCGGCGGACCATCTCCGCCAGATTTTCTTCTCTTCCCGTGTAGGTCTGGACCGCATACCACGGCATGATCAGAGCCACTCCCTTTCTGCATCTTTCATGTCTTCCTCAAGACAGCTCCGCCGCATTACCCTCTTCCTTTCAAAAGAGCAGGCTTCGCCATCCTGCCTTATCCTTTCGGAAAAGCAGGCTCCGCCACTCCGCCCCGTCCTCACCGGACGGCCCGGACCGTTGTGGCCGCTATAACCCCCTTCAGCAGAAACGTCTCCCGAGGCTCACGAGTCCCATCCAGGTTTTGTCTTGATAAAGCAGCCGTTCCGCAGAACAGCTCTATGGAAGTATCATGATCACAGCCAGCGCACAATCTAATCTCATACAGATGCGGCAATGACCGCGGAACATGTCGCAGAGTGCCATACTCTGCGACAAGCCCTTATTTTTTCCATATTTTTCCTGCAAATTCCTGAATTTTTGACGGCGCATCTGACGGCGCATTTGACGGCTTATAGCCAGGATGATTCTTTGATCCTCAGACGTCAAAAAATAAGAATATCCGCATAAATTTCATATAATTGCCAGGACATTTTTGACGGCTTAAAAACTCCGTTTTTGCTGCAAAAAAGCCTGTCAGACCCTGGAAAAGGCCCGGGGAAGGCTAAGATTAAGGTTAATATTACCTGTTAAACTTGGCACTTACTTATTGACAAACGGCCTATTCTCTTGTAAAATCCTTTTGGAAGTAAGAAATAAGATAAAAAAGAACCCTGTCGTAGAGTATGGCACTCTGCGACATTTTTTATATGAATCAAAAAAGAGTCATAGTCGATCCGGATGACATTCAGGAGACTGTCTTGTAGTCCAGGAATTCCTCCTCCGACATTCCCAGCTTTTCACCGGCCTGTCTCGTTCTCGTAAAAGGAATTAATGATTTCCTCTAAAGGATCTGAGACACGTATCGCAGCAAAAGGCGTAGAAAACGGGAACCGCCCGTTAAGGCAATCCCCGCTCATATTGCGATATTCGTTTTAAATTAGACAGATGCATACAAATTACAACTTCGCTTTAAGCTCTTTCTGTTCTGCCGCCGGGATACCAAGGGCCTCCATTGCCTGCTCCGCTGTCCATTTGGTAGATTTCATAAGGTTTTTGACTGAAACCAACAGCGCACTTTCCCATCCCAGAGCCTTCCCTCTGGCTTCTCCTCTGGCTTCCCCCCTGGCTTCTCCTCTGGCCTCTCCCCGAGCCTCAATTCTGTCCAGTACTTCACACATGGTTCTTGAACCTCCTTCTTTCCTTACCTCATTCGCCGTTTCCTCAAAACGGGGATCACCCGTCATCACGGTAAACAGTTTGAATAACTCGTCATAATGCTTCACCGTATCCATATTCGGAGCCGCAACCGTCTCCGAAGGCTTCTCGTAGTCGTTCTGCTTCCGCATCTGGACACAGTAATCAGCCAGATATTTGAAATCACTTGTAAACATTCCCAGCTGCTCATCGGAAAGCCATGCAATTTCAAACAAATTGATATGGTAATCATTCACATAGGGTTTCAGATCCTCCGGAATCTGAAAGCAGTCATATAAAGTGAGCGGCTTGTTCCAGTGCTGCTTAAACCCCAAATATAATACCAGAGTAACAACCGGATAATACTTTTCCGGTTTCTCCTGCGATCCTGTCACTGTCACGCCTGCTGCAGTTCCGTCAACCCTTACCGAATCTGCTGACGACGCCGTCTCACCGTTCTCTCCTGGCTTCTTATAGCGAAGCAGCTGGCTCCGGTATGCGGCTCCGTCATAGCCGATTATACGGATCGGCATATCCCCTTCCGGCTCTGTCTGGTTCTCAATCCCGAACAGCGCAATCCGAACGCCGCAGTCCTTCCAGCGCTTGGCAACATCCCGTTCCTCCTCATGGAGTTGCCCATCCGCCTTATATATGGAGCGGGGCGTTTCGTCCTCCAGATCCTCTTCCCGCACAAGTCTCCTGCCATCAAACAGGAGAACATTCACGATATCGGCAAAAACATCGTTATACGCTTCCAGCGTCTTTTCTGTCATATCTTTTCCCGCCATCAACAACTCCCTCCTGCCCCGACAATCTGCTTGTTACTTTCAGTATACTCAAAATCCTTATCACATGCAAGACTTTCCTCATCATTTGCCATCCTTTTCCCTGCATCCCAGATTAATCCGGAAAAATACCATAATAGGATCGAACTGGTGTCATGCGGCGGAAAATCCGGCGAAGATGCCAGGATCTGCGACTATGGGCGAGTCCTGCAGTCAATGACACAGTGCGTGAAACATAATATGGCGTTTCATTTTCATCAGACTGGGGCCAGATTCAAAAGGGCAAGAAGATTTACCCAATTGACGGGAAAAACTATCTGACACAGGCAAAGAGCCGGGATTGATTATACACCTAGTGAAAAATAATGCTTGATTCAAAACATATGAAGAAATATAATAATAAGTAATCAACATACGGAATTATGAGAGGTATATGTATGCTGGAAAAGCAAAACATGGAGTGGAAGACCCGTTGGAAAGATGAATACTTGGAATGGATTTGCGGCTTTGCCAACGCACAGGGCGGCATTATTTATATCGGGATTGATGATAACGGGAATGTGTCCGGTCTGACGAACGCCCATAAGTTGCTTGAGGATCTGCCGAACAAGATCCGTAATGCTCTGGGCATTATTGCTGATGTCAATTTACACCAGAAAGACGGAAAAGAATATATTGGGATTTCCGTCCCGGCATACCCCATTGCTATTTCCTGTAAGGGAATCTATTATTACCGAAGCGGCAGTACAAACCAGAAACTGACAGGTCCTGAACTGGAATCATTTCTCCTCCAGCGTCATGGTGCCACATGGGACAATTTACCTTTCCCAGGATTTACATTAGATGATATAGACGACGAAATCGTAGAGCGTTTCAAGAAGCTGGCAGCCCAAAAGAACCGGATCAATGCAGAAATCTTCAATGAACCCAAAGATATATTGATGGAAAAGCTTCATCTGACAAATTCCGGCTACCTGACCAATGCCGCCATGCTGTTGTTTAGCAAGGACCCGGAGAAATGGCTTCTGGGTGCATACACGAAGATCGGATTTTTTGAAAATGATGCGGACCTGCTCTACCAGGATGAGATCCACGGCTCGCTTCTTGACCAGGTTGATAAGATCATCGAGGTCGCTCACCTGAAATATATGAAGGCCAAGATCACCTATGAAAATATGCGCAGGGTGGAACGATACTTTGTACCTTATGACGCCCTGCGCGAAGCACTGCTGAACGCCTTATGCCACAAGGCATATTCCCGCAGAATCCCAATCCAGGTCAGTGTCTATGAGGACAGGCTCTATATCGCAAACTGTGGCAGACTGCCGGAAAATTGGGACACCAAAAAACTCATGGGAAAGCACAGTTCAGAACCGTTCAATCCCAATATAGCCCATATCTTCTATCTCGCCGGTTTTATCGAGAGCTGGGGCCGTGGTATTGAAAAGATCTGCAATGCATGTCGGGCCGATGGCGTACCGATGCCGGAATACGATATCACAGGCGGCTCAATTATGGTCAAGTTTACAGCTCAAGAAGACCGGATTGTTCGGCCGTTCACCAACACTGTGACAGAAAAGGTGACAGAAAAGGTGACAGAAAAGGTGACAGAAAAAGAACTCAGCATTTTGAATCTACTTATTGAAGATCCCGGATACACTACAACAGAACTATCCGCCAAACTCGGTGTAAGCCGGAAAACAATATCTTCCTATATTAAAAATCTAAAAAATAAAGGCTTGATTTATCGTGTTGGGTCTGATAAAAAAGGATATTGGAAAATCACACTCTAATAGAGCAATCTCCCAAGACTAAAGATAAGGAATAGAACCCTTGCTATGCTGCATCCCCTACATCATGTTCTCACCCCTTCCGGTTTTGTTGCTGTCACCAGTTGCACCCATATGTCCGGTTTTATTCCTACGTCATTCAATAACCCAATATCACGAGTCTGGATATACCGTCATGGCGCAGATTATGTATCGTATGCCTTTCCAGTTCGGTACGCTCACATGCCATGTTCAGATTACTCCGTATCTGTGTCTGTTCGCACGGTTTCCGGCTTGTGCCCATCGAGACAATCTTTTTATCGTAGTTTTTCTTCCATGCTTTACGGGCTTCTGATTTTCCAAGGCGGGAATAACCTACAACTTTAAAAGTGTAACTCATTTCCAGCCCATCGGCAGCACACGAATTGCACATCAATTGCACATCCTTGATAGGGAAATCTGTTACCACTTAGCTCTACGTATTATCACTTCTCTTTGTTCTCTTTGTCTTCAATGCACAAAAAAAGTGAGCTCTCACGGCATAAAATCGTGAAAACCCACTAATTCTTACCAGGGGAAGAGGGGCTCGAACCCCCATCTACGGTTTTGGAGACCGCTGCTCTACCATTGAACTATTCCCCTATCCTCGTCGTCATTCCAACTGACAACGAACATATCTTATCACAATCTGGCAGGTCTGTCAATAACTTTTATCGACACTTTTCAGACACTTTTTCGCTGCTTTTTCGCCGTTGGCCCTGCCGGCGTACCCTGCCGTCTCCTTTGCCCTCTGCTTTCCCGGGACCGTCCGCAGCCTGCGCGGCAGGCCGAATCTCCGCCCGGTTACAGCATGGCGATTGCTTCCCGTACATTATCTCTGCCTGGTTCCAGCATGGTGATTGCTTCCCGCACATTATCTCTGCCCGGTTACAGCACGGCGATCGCTTCCCGCACATTTCTCACACCGACCAGGCGAATCCTGTCCGTATGCTTCATCTTGTCCAGGCAGATCTGAGGCAGGATACAGCATGTGAAGCCCAGCTTCACCGCCTCGCTGACTCTCTGCTCCGCCATGGATACGGCCCGGACCTCACCGGACAGCCCTACCTCGCCGAACACGATGGTTTTCTCATCCACAGGCCTGTCCTTCAGGCTGGACACCAGCGCCAGGACAATGGCCAAATCAAGAGCCGGTTCATTCATTTTCATGCCGCCGGCGATGTTCACGTAGGCGTCGTACCGGGGCATCTCATAGTGGCAGCGCTTCTCCAGAACCGCCATCAGAAGGTTCACCCGGTTGTAGTCGGTTCCTGCAGCTGTCCGCCTGGGGATTCCCAGATTGCTCTGGGTCACCAGGGCCTGAACCTCCAGCAGAATCGGCCGCGTACCCTCCATGGCGCAGGCTACCACCGCCCCGGAGGCCCCCTCCGGGCGGCCGTCCAGCATGAATTCCGACGGATTCTCCACCTCCGCAAGGCCCTGCTCCCTCATCTCAAAGACCCCGATTTCATTGGTAGAACCAAACCGGTTCTTCACTCCCCGCAGAATGCGGTAGGAAGCGTGCCGATCCCCTTCAAAATAGAGAACCGTATCTACCATATGCTCCAGCACTCTGGGGCCTGCCACCACGCCCTCCTTAGTCACATGACCTACGATGAAGATGGTGATCCCCTGGCCTTTGGCAATCTGCATCAGCAGATTGGTAGACTCCCTCACCTGGCTGACACTGCCGGGCGCGGAGGAAATCTCTTCCCGGTACATGGTCTGTATGGAATCGATGATGACCACCTGAGGCTTTACCTCCATGATGGTTTCCTGAATGCTGTCCAGGCTGGTCTCGCACAGAAACAGCAGATTCCCCGGGGCGGAACCGATCCGGTTGGCACGCAGCTTAATCTGCCTCAGGGATTCCTCGCCGGATATATAGAGAACCTTCCGGCCTGCCGCGGCCAGGTTCCTGCACACCTGCAGAAGCAGGGTGGATTTGCCGATACCGGGATCTCCTCCTACCAGCACCAGGGAGCCTGGCACTACGCCGCCTCCCAGCACACGGTCCAGCTCCTGATAACCGGTAGAATCCCGGTCACTTTCTTCGACAGAGATATCCTCCAGCCTTGCCGGAACCGCTCTTTTGACAGGCCGCATTTTGCCGGACGGACTTTCCTTCCGGCCTGCAGGCTCTTCCACAAAGGTATTCCACGCTCTGCAGGCCGGACACTGTCCCATCCATTTGGCTGACTCATAGCCGCATTCCTTACAAAAGAATGCCGTTGTCTTTTCCTTCGCCATAGCTTATCCTGCTCGTCCTACCTCTTAATGATCTTCACGCTGGCAGCGGCGCCCTCATTCAGCTCCACGCTGAAATTCAGCTTTCCGCTCATATTGGTCTTCATGGTTCCGGTGTCCGTATCATCCACCAGCACCTGGTACACCGCATCGTCCTCAAGCTGCACCGTAATCTGGGCATCCCGGTCTCCCTCCACCGCAAATTCCACACCGTCATCGGTCTCTGTGAAATTCTCCACGGCAGTCCCCGGAACCGATTCATAGACAAACATTCCGTTCCGCTCCAGCTTGGTGATTTCCCGGAAAGTCTTCACCTTATAGAGATCTCCCATGTTCTCGAAATTATCCAGCTTGGATTTCTTCTCCAGCCTGTAATCGCCGAAGCTGATACTTCCGTCCGCCTCAGAGCGGATCAATTCCTCTACTGCTGACATACTCTTATCCTCCTGCTTTCTTTTGTAAATGGGAAATGACAGATCATTTTCGCCTCTGCCTCTGTGTATCTGATGTCCTGTGTATCTGACGTCCTCTTTATCTGACGTCCTCTTCCGTCAGTCCTTCTTCTCACCGGCAGAAAATACCAGTTCTCCCTCGCCGCTGCTGATCTCTACCTGATCTCCTTCCTTCACCACGCCTTCCAGGATCTTCTCCGCCAGTTTATCCTCCACCTGGCTCTGGATGGTGCGGCGAAGCGGCCTTGCGCCGTATTTCTCATCGTAGCCTTTCTCGATCAGGAACTCCTTGCCCTGGTCAGTCACCTGCAGATCGATATTCATCTGCTGCCTGGTCCGCTTATTGATGGAACGGAGCATAATAGATACGATCTCCCTCATATTGTCCCTGTTCAGCGGATGGAACACGATAATCTCATCTACCCGGTTAATGAACTCCGGCTTAAACAGCCGTTTTACCTCCTCCATGACCCGGTCCTTCATAAACTTATATTTCTCTGTAGCATCATCTACGGAGGTAAAGCCGAGCCTCTTGGGCGAAATGATATTCTCCGCGCCTGCGTTGCTGGTCATGATCAGGATCGTATTCTTAAAATCAATCTTCCTGCCCTGAGAATCGGTGATATGTCCATCGTCCAGCACCTGCAGCAGGATATTAAATACGTCCGGATGGGCCTTCTCAATCTCATCGAAAAGAATTACGCTGTAGGGATTGCGGCGAACCTTCTCGCTTAACTGGCCGCCTTCGTCATAGCCTACGTATCCTGGCGGGGAGCCGATCATCTTGGACACGCTGTGCTTCTCCATATACTCGGACATGTCAACGCGGATCAATGCGTTCTCCGTGCCGAACATGGCCTCGGCCAGCGCCTTGCAGAGCTCGGTCTTGCCTACGCCTGTGGGGCCTAAAAACAGGAAGGAACCGATAGGACGGGCTGGATCCTTAAGGCCTACCCGGCCGCGGCGGATGGCCCTGGCAACTGCTGACACAGCCTCCTCCTGGCCTACCACACGCTCATGGAGGATGGATTCCAGCTTCTTCAGCCGCTCCGATTCCTCCTCCTCCAGCTTCCGGACAGGAATCTTGGTCCATCCGGAAACCACATCCGCAATCTCTCCCTCTGTCACCACCAACTTCCGGCTTGTCTTCTCCTTCTGCCATCTGTCGCGGATCTTCTCTATCTTCTCTCTCTTCTTCACCTGGCGCTTCTTGATCTCGCCGGCCTTCTCGTAATTCTCCGATGCGATAGCCGCTTCCTTCTGGCTCTCCAGATTCTCAATCTCCTGCTCCAGCGTCTTGATCTCCTCCGGCTCCACAAATACGGTCAGCCGCAGTTTGGAAGACGCCTCGTCAATCAGATCGATAGCCTTATCCGGCAGGAAACGGTCATTGATATAACGGGCAGACAGGCGCACCGCCGCCAGAAGGGCTTCATCGGTAATCTTCACCTTATGGTGCTCCTCATACCTTCCGCGCAGTCCCTTCAAAATCTCATAGGCCTCTTCCTCCGAGGGTTCCTCCACTGTCACCGGCTGGAACCTCCGCTCAAGGGCGGCGTCCTTCTCGATATACTTTCTGTACTCCTCGATGGTAGTGGCCCCGATCAGCTGAATCTCGCCTCTGGCCAGAGACGGCTTCAGGATATTGGAGGCATCGATGGCGCCTTCCGCGCCTCCGGCTCCGATAATAGTGTGGATCTCGTCAATGAAAAGAAGCACCTCTCCGTCGTTCATGACTTCCGCCAGTACCTTCTTGATTCTCTCCTCGAATTCGCCCCGGTACTTGGAACCCGCCACCATGCCGGACAGATCCAGCGTCATGACGCGTTTGTTCAAAATGGTCTCCGGCACATCGCCCTCGGCAATCATCTGCGCCAGCCCTTCCACTACAGCTGTCTTGCCTACTCCGGGTTCTCCGATCAGACAGGGATTATTTTTGGTACGGCGGCTCAGAATCTGAACCACCCGCTGAATCTCCTGCTTTCTTCCGATTACCGGATCCAGCTTTCCCTCCCTGGCCAAAGCCGTCAGATCCCGGCTGTAATTATCCAGCGTCGGCGTATTGGTCCGCGGCCGGGCCGATGGCGACGGCCTGCCGCCGCCCTGCATATCCTCCCTGCCTGCCGCGGCATCCTCACCCATAGCAAGCATCAGATCTCCGTAAAGCCTCTGAATACTGATTCCCATCGTATTCAGAAGTCTGGATGCCACACAGTCGTTCTCCCTCACGATGGCAATCAGCAGGTGTTCCGTGCCGATTAACGGCGCCTTGAACCGCACTGCCTCCTTGTAGCTGTTCTCTATCACGCGCCTGGCGCTGGGCGTATACGTATTCCTCTCGGTGAGGCGGACGGACTGATTGGGCGTGATCAGCTGGCTCACCAGCTCCATCACTTTCTCCTCCCGAACGCCGCACTCCTCCAGAACCCTAGCCGCTACGCCGGTTCCCTCCTGGATCAGTCCCAGAAGCAGATGCTCCGTGCCCACATAATTGTGCTCAAGGGCCTCCGCCGCATCCACGGCCAGCGTAATGGCAGTTCTTGCCTTCTCTGTAAAACGATCTGTCATTATTTATCTTTCCTCCTGATATATCATAACCGCAAACGGTCATCTATCTCTCTGTCAGCCTCCTGCCGCAGACTTTCCGTCGGCCTTTCTCCATCCAGCTTCCGCTGTCTTCGTTCGGCTGCCTCCCGCCTTCGGCCGGCTGTCAGCTCAGCTCCGGCAGCATCTCCCTAAGATACTCCGCCCTGGCCACATCCAGTTCCGCCCGGTCCAGGGGCTTGTGGGATTTCTTCTGAAGACTGGCCGTCTGAATCCCAAGCATCATCCGGTAGACGGAACAGGGTTCCGCGAAATGAATCAGCCCGTCGGCGCTTCCCGCCATCAGCTGAGACAGAAATGTCATCGCATCCTTCATGCTGAGCCTTCTGGCGTATTTTAACACTCCGTAGGATTTGTATACTTCATCCTCCCACTCCAGCCTATGGCTCTTCCGCGCCATCGCACGCACCTGATTCTCCTGGTCGTCCAGCTGAATGGCTGCCTTGCTGACCAGATCCGCCAGTT
Source organism: uncultured Lachnospiraceae bacterium (assembly GCA_947626365.1). GTDB lineage: Bacteria > Bacillota > Clostridia > Lachnospirales > Lachnospiraceae > UBA3402. The sequence goes on along the minus strand of CANQRW010000027.1, from coordinate 15,404 downwards.
CCCACTCCGGCTGTCCCATGGTCTTCTGATTGGATATCTCATAGAGAGCGCCGTAATTCTCCCGGCCTTCCCCGTTGACCCCCTTGATGGTCACGCCGAAGCGCCCCATATCGGTGATCATAGACGAAAACTTTTTTCCCAGAGAAAGACTGGGCAGATGGACGATCACCGACGCTTTCATGCCTGTGCCCACATTGGTGGGATAGGTGGTCAGATAGCCGTACTTCTCATCAAAAGCATAGGCAAATCTCGCGTTGATGAAATCATCCAGCTGGCTTGCTTTCTTCCAGGCCTCGCTGAGATGAAGTCCCGGCGTCAGCACCTGGATCCGGATGTGATCCGTGCCGTTAAACACCAGGCTGACATCCTCCGTCTCCGACACCAGCATAGCCATAGGCGCTTTCTTATTCAAAATCGCCGTGCTGATCAGCCGCCGCTCCTTCATGTCCCGCCGGTCCAGCTCGCCCACAGTCTCCAGATTCACAGTCTCATAGCTGCAGCCTTCATGGCCATTCAGCTCCTCCAGTCCCTTGCAGAGGCGATCCACCATCTCCCGGCCGTCCTTCTCAGACAGTCGGGAGGGAAACACATATTCTTCCAGATTGCGGGCGAGGCGCACCTTGCTGCTGACTACATTTCTGTAACTCTGGTCAATCTCCTCATACCACTTACGCATCGGTCCTCATCCCTTCCTTCAGCGCCCTGATCTGATCCCTGCACAGTGCGGCCGTCTCATACTCCTCAAGCCTGAGGGCTTCCTTAAGCTTTCTCTCCAAAACACGGATCTGCTCCTCCGCGGACGCCTGGAGCCTGCCGCCTTCTGAAACCGCGCCGGCGGATTCGCCTCCATCCCCGGGACTCTCTCCGCCGCCTTCCCCGGCAGCCGCCGGATTCTGGTAGACAGGCCTCTTCCCCTTATGGCAATCGCTTCCCTGAAGCTGCTTGATATTGTCCCGGATCAGCACATCAAATACATTATAACAGTCGGCACAGCCGAAGCTGCTGTTATCCACAAACTCCTGATAGGTCATGCCGCAGGACGGACAGACGATCTGCTGATATTTCTCCGACTTCCGGGCAGGGGACTCTCCTCCCAGCAGCGCCGACAGAAACTGGGCGAAGGGAAACTCTCCCTCAAACAGGGCGGAATACTGTCCAAAATCCATCTCTCTGGCGCACTGGGCACAGAAATGATGGTCCGTCTTCACCCCGTTGATCACCTCCGTATACTGAATATTCGCTTCGCGAATCTTACATCTCTCACACAACATGGCAATCCTCCAGCCTTATTTTTCCGATTCTTCCCAATTGGCAAACAAGTCGTAGATCTCATCCACCAGCTGGTGTACTTCTTCCTTTCTTATTCCTTTGCAGACGCCCTTGGCCAGATCCACGGCGATCTCCCGCTTCATCTCCTCCAGGACCCTCTTCTTATCAGTCTCAAGAGCCACCACGGCGCCCTTCCGCCTGTCCAGCTTTACAAAACCTTCCTCGCGAAGCACCGCGTAGGCCTTGTTCACCGTATGCATGTTGATACTGACATATTCCGCCAGCTGCCGGACAGATGGAAGGGAATCTCCCTCGCGGATACGTCCGGTGGCGATACCCAGAATAATCTGATTCCGCAGCTGCATATACAGCGCCTCATCGCTGTTAAAATCGATTCTCAAAACCATGGCTCCACCATCTTTCGTTATATCTGTTATAGCAATTATATAACACTTTTGTGGACTCGTCAAGACTTTTGATACTGGAAAGGGCTGTCAACCATGACAGCCCCTTCGCTTAGATTCCTAAATCAATGGATTCAAAATCATCATCATTGCCATTCCCGCCGCCGGGAGCCGCCTTAGGTCTCTCCTGAGGCACATTCTGCGGTCTCTCCCGCATTCTCTGCTCCTCCCTGAGGATTTCCTGCTCATCATCATTGGGAAGGGGGCCTCTTACCACATAATTCTGAGGCATCGGCCTCTGTCCCTGCTGAACAGGCCTGGTCTTGGCTCCTGTCGGTCTGGCCTGCTGTCCTCCCTGAACCGGCTGACGCGCCTGCTGTCCCGGCTGGGCCGGCCTTGTCTGGCGTCTCTGGGCCTGGCGGGCACGGATCTGTTCCTCCGCCTGGAAGGAACCGCTGTTTCTCCTGGCGGCCTCTTCCTCCTCCAGAACCTTCTTGTAATGCTCTTCCCGGGCCGCTTTTCTGCGCTCCGCATCGCTGCTCTGCCTCTGTGCCTTGCGCTTCTGAGGATAATCGCCGTCATCCCTTCGTCCCTCGTAGAAATCATCTTTGCTGCCTCTGGTCGCCATCAGCGCGATGATAACGATCAGCAGGACCACCGCCAGGGCAATCAGTCCGATGATAATATAGAATCTGACATTGTAATCGCTGAGAAGCGAATTGTACTCCTCTGCCAGGGCCGCGTAATCGGAATTGGTATTGTCTGCCGGGTCGCGGAAATATCTCTGCAACGTCTTCTCGGTCAGATCATAGCGGTAGAATTCATTTTCTCCGTTCTCGTTGGTCGCGTAGAATACGCAGTACTGCGGATCCTGGGAATCTGCGCCCCATACCCATCCCTGAACATCATATCCGTCAATGCTGACAGAACAGGGAACAAATCCTTCCGGAATCGGGATGTCATCCGTCACCTGCTGGACGATCACATTTCTCTCCGGCGTCTTCAGCACAACGCCTTCCGCCGGAGCCGCTGATGCCTCCATGGAACCGTCCGCGCTGCCTTCCACCTTGGTCACGTTGATGGTATAGGTCTTTACCGTCTGGCCGTCCTGGGCAGTTACCGTACATATTACCTGATTCTCACCAATCTGCAGACTCTCATTGCCGGAAACCGACACGCTGGCGCCTGCGTCAACCGCCGGGGCGTCAACCACAAGGCTGTCCGTATCTCCGCCTACCGTCACCGTATACTCCGTAACGTCCGGCGAGAAAGCGGGATCCAGAGTTCCCGGAGAAATCTGCAGACCTGCCAGGTTGGCGTTGGTGGAATCGCTGGCAGCCGCCGCAATCGTCACCGCTGAGGTTCCCTGCTGCCCTACATCCACCAGCTGGCTGTCACTGTTATATACCTCCTGGGAGGAGATCGTGATGGTGCTGCTGCCGGCCCGGAGCGCACGGAACGTCATGGTAAACGCAAGCTCCGTATTGCCCTGGGTCTCGCTGCTTCCGGTTACACGAAGAGCGCCTGCGCCTCCCGTGACTCCGTCGCCGCTGACAAACTCCAGCATGGAAGAATCGTATGCCAGCATTACATCCGCGCTGCTGATATTCTCACCTTCCCCGGCAGTAATCTTCATATTCACCGTAAACGTCTGACCTGTAGTCGCAGACGGATCGGAAAACGCAATTCTTGCGGCCCACGCCTGAGAAACCAGTCCCAGCGTCATGATCGCTGCAAGCAAAATACCAGTCAGAAATCTTTTTACTCTCTTTTTCATCCTACCTTGTGTTTCCCCTTTCTCAAATCTATTGGACAATGGTCACGTTGCTTCCGCCCGGACCCATGCCTGCCGATGAACTGCCGCCCGGCGCGGCCCCGCTGACTGCCGGTCCGCCTGCGGAACCTGCCGCTCCGGGGCCTGCGTTTCCGGAACCGGAGGACACTCCGGGCCCTCCGCTGCTTCCTGTGTTTCCGCCCGGACCTGTGCCGGAGCCTGACGAAGGCGAACTGCCTGTGCCGGAACTCAGGGCACTGTTATGGGTCGGTCCGTTCTGCTGTCTCACAACACGGATCACATACTGTCTCACATCGCCGTTCTCAGCCTTGACAGAAATGACAATCTCATTGATTCCGCTCTGCAGATCAACCGTTCCCGTACCGCTTATGCTTGCGGAAGATGAGTACGCCGAAGCGTTCACTGTCACCTGCGCCACAGAAGAATTCACGATCAGGTCATAATTTGCCGTATCCCTGTTGAAGGTAGGCGTAAGGGCAAATCCGTCTACGGCAAGGCCGGAAAGCTTATTGTTGGGGCTGCCGTCAACCGTAGGTCTTGCACAGGCCGTGGACGGCATATTCAAATATACAGGAATCTTAAATTCCAGGGCTGTCTTCTTCAGCGTCTCGCCATAGGCCTCGGCCAGCTTGGCCCCCTCGGAAGCCGCCGCCTGAACATTGGTCATGTACTGGTGCTTGTACAGATTTGATCCCTGCACGTTAAATTTCTTCAGATAGAATGTATCCTGTCCAACCTTAACATAGTTGGTTCCGTAGTGAATGGCGCCGCCTATGATGGACTTGTCCACGCTGTTCCACGGACGGTTATAGCTTCCGGACTGGGAGGCATACCAGAGTCCCCTGGTCACCGCGTCCATACCGCCGGACTGATAAGCGTCTATGTTAAAGAAGTTATAGTAGCCTGCATAGCCCGACACCGTGCCGGATATGCTTCTTCCCGTCCCGTTGACGCCCTGCTCCTGCAGGATAATGGACGCCAGCACGTAAGGATTCACTCCGGACTGCATGCCTGCATTCATGATAATATCCACATAATCTGCCTGAGGGGCCGCCGAACCGCTGCCGGAACCGGGAGAGGATGACGTTCCGCCCGGGCTTACACCCAGCGCTCCCGGACCTGCCGAATAATCCACTGCAGAATTAGTATTGCCGGTTGGCCCTGAAGTCATACCGGGAGCGGTCATAGTTCTGAGAATCCTGCTGCTGTCAAACACGCCTCGGACCGTTCCCAGAAGCCTTCCGCCCATTCCCGTTCCGCCTGCCGAGGCAACCGAACCGGGAGCCTGACGGCTCACTCCGCTTCCGCTTCCTCCGGAAGGCGCCTGAGTGCCTGCGCTGCTGCCTCCTGTATACCCCGGCGCCTGGGTGCTCACTCCATTTCCGCTTCCTCCGGAAGGCGCCTGAGTGCCTGCGCTGCTGCCTCCTGTATATCCCGGCGCCTGGGTACTCACTCCGCTTCCCCCGGAAGGCGCCTGAGTGCCTGCGCTGCTGCTTCCTGTATACCCCGGCGCCTGGGTACTCGCTCCGCTGCTTCCTCCGGAAGGCGCCTGAGTGCCTGTACTGCTGCTTCCTGTATACCCCGGCGCCTGGGTGCTCGCTCCGCTGCTTCCCCCGGAAGGCGCCTGAGTGCCTGCACTGCTGCTTCCTGTATACCCCGGCGCCTGGGTGCTCGCTCCGCTGCTTCCCGAAACTCCCGGTCCGCCGCTATTTGCGCTGCCGGTTCCGCCGCCGGAAGGAGACGCGCTCATATCCCCGCTTACGCTGGCGGAACCTTCCAGGAAGGTCCCCTTCACCATGCTGCGGAGTCCCTCCGCCGTATGGACGGAGGCATCATAACTATGTAACAGAAACTGGAACACATACATATCGTCCAGAAAATTTCTCGGATCCATATAGTAGCGGATCAGCGCATCCGATGCCGCCACATAATTGCCGCTGTCGAAAGCCGGCCAGGTACTGGTCTCCCAGTTGTAAGCCCCGTCCGCAGTGGACTTCCAGGAGGAAATGCTGCCGTTGTAGATCAGATTTCTCCCCACCAGGGCCTCATTTTCAATTACTGTATTCCAATCAAGATTGGTATGCTGGGCGGTAAACACCCAATTGGGATACATGGCATGAAGCTGCCGGAGTCCTCCCTTGTAACTTTCCGGAAATCCCTGAGAACTCAGATAATTCTCAAAATCCGCATCCGTCGTATAAGTGGCCGGGAAGCGAATATAGTCGGAGCGGGCATAACCGGTCGTCTCGGTCCCTGCGCCTCCGCTGAATCGAATCTGATACCAGACCTTCCCGTCACTCCCATTTGTCTCATTTATCACTGTAACCGAAGTGCCGTTATAAAGCTTTGTGACAATGGAGTGATTGGTTCCGGGACCGCTCCGCACATTCAGTGTGGAAGCGCTGACCAGCGCCGGCCTTTCGTCCGCATAGCTTGTCAGAACCGGAACAATTCCATGTCCTGCTATGGAATCTATGGAGATCATCAGGGCCAGCACCACAGCCGCGCCCTTTCTGAAAGTTCTCTTTCTCATCACATTCTCCTACGTATCCCTATTCTCTTAATCCCAAATATATCACATTATGTCCATTATAAGGATAACTTCCGCCTTATGTCAACAAATTCCCAAAAACTTCAACATTTTGCTCGATTCGTAAGTAAAACTTAAACTTTTCAGCCATCAGGGACAACGATAAGGCGGCGAAAGCGGCTGATTTCATAACCGTGAGAAGAGATGCGGACGAAACTTTGATGTCTTGCCGCATCTCTTCCTCTTACACGCCGCCTTCCGGCTGAACCGGAAAGCGGCCTTATATTACATCCGTATGCAAGAGAAGCCTACTGTGGCAATTCTCCCGCTTATACCGGATATGCCTTGCTGGCCTTGTCGGCCACAGACGGATCTACCTTCGTCTGCTGCGCCTCGCGGTACTGGAAGAATTCCTTGGCTACCGCCGGGAACAGGGCGTAGGACAGGACATCCTCATCCTGCTGCTTCCACTGAGCGCATTCCTTCTCAAACTGAGGCAGCTGAGGCGGAATCAGATCGGCCGGACGGCAGGTAATGGGCGTCTCATCGCCGATGATCTTCTTCTGAACCTCGGGATTGAAGGGCTTAACGGTCTGGCCGAATTCGCCCATCATGATCTTCTTGGACTCCTTGGGAACCATCTTATAACGCTCGCCGGAGATCACGTTCAGCACGGCCTGGGTCCCTACGATCTGAGAGGACGGAGTTACCAGAGGCGGCTCGCCGAAGTCCTTACGAACTCTGGGGATCTCCTCCAGAACCTCACGGTACTTGTCTTCTTTGCCCGCTTCCTTCAGCTGGCTGACCAGGTTGGACAGCATGCCGCCGGGAACCTGATAGCGGAGGGTCTGAATGTTAACGCCCAGAACCTTCGGATTCAGCAGCCCGCTCTTGAGGGCCTGCTCACGAATCGGAGTGAAGTAGTCGGCAATCTCCGCCAGCAGCTCCTGATCCAGTCCGGTATCATAGGGAGTGCCCCTGAAGGTCTCTACCATAACCTCAGTGGCCGGCTGGCTGGTGCCCAGCGCCAGAGGAGACATTGCGGTGTCAATGATATCGCAGCCTGCTTCCACTGCCTTCAGATATGTCATGGAAGCTACGCCGGACGTATAGTGGGTATGAAGTTCGATGGGAAGGCTGGTGGACTCTTTCAGGGCAGTCACCAGTTCAGCAGCCGCATAGGGAGTCAAAAGACCTGCCATATCCTTGATGCACAGGGAGTTGGTTCCCATCTCCTCAATCCTCTTGGCGATATCCTTCCAGTAGTCCAGGGTGTACGCATCGCCCAGCGTATAGGAAAGGGCAATCTGCACATGTGCCTTCTCTTTGTTGGCTGCCTTCACAGCGGTCTGCAGGTTGCGCAGATCGTTTAAGCAGTCGAAAATACGGATGATATCAATACCGTTGGCAACGGATTTCTGTACGAAGTATTCTACTACATCATCCGCGTAGTGATTGTATCCCAGGATATTCTGTCCGCGGAACAGCATCTGCAGCTTGGTGTTCTTAAAACCTGCTTTCAGCTTGCGCAGCCTCTCCCAGGGATCTTCCTTCAGGAAACGAAGGCACGCATCGAAGGTAGCGCCGCCCCAGCACTCCACAGCGTGGAAGCCTACTTTATCCATCTTGTCGATGATGGGCAGCATCTGCTCGGTGGTCATTCTGGTGGCGATCAGGGACTGATGGGCGTCACGAAGGACGGTATCCACGATCTTCACCGGTTTTTTCTGTATCTCAGCCATTGTATTACCTCCTGTCAATTTTCAATATATCTTATCTGCGGGCCGCCGGCTGTCCGCACAGCCGGGCCGTCCGCCTCTCTCTCACTCACAGGCCCGCGCCTTCGGCGCTCCGACGGCTGCCAGCGCAGCCGGGCCTGTCGGTGAATGGCTTATTTCACACCGAAGATAGCCATAAAGGTACCGGCCGCAACTGCCGTACCGATAACGCCGGCCACGTTGGGACCCATAGCGTGCATCAGCAGGAAGTTGGTGGGATCCGCCTGAGAACCTACCTTCTGGGATACACGGGCCGCCATGGGAACCGCGGACACGCCTGCGGAGCCGATCAGCGGATTGATCTTTCCACCGGTAATCTTGCACATAGCCTTGCCGAACAGGACGCCGGCCGCCGTACCTACCGCGAAAGCGATCAGGCCCAGGGCAACGATCTTGATGGTATCCAGGTTCAGGAAAGCCTCGGCGCTGGTGGTAGCGCCTACAGACGTACCCAGCAGGATAACCACGATGTACATCATGGCGTTGCTGGCGGTCTCAGTCAGCTGCTTCACCACACCGCTCTCACGGAACAGGTTGCCCAGCATCAGCATACCTACCAGAGGAGCTGTGGACGGCAGGATCAGACATACCACGATGGTAACGATGATCGGGAACAGGATCTTCTCCAGTTTGGATACGGGACGAAGCTGCTCCATCTTGATCTTCCGCTCTTCCTCGGTGGTGAACAGTTTCATGATAGGCGGCTGGATAATGGGAACCAGAGCCATGTAGGAATATGCCGCCACGGCGATGGGGCCCATCAGGCCGGTCTGGCCTAATTTACTGGCAAGGAAGATGGACGTAGGGCCATCGGCGCCGCCGATAATGGAGATGGCGGCTGCGGCCTTGTCGTTGAAGCCCATGAAAATTGCCATAAAGTATGCGGAATAGATACCGAACTGAGCCGCTGCGCCAAGCAGGAAGCTTTTGGGGTTGGCGATCAGCGGGCCAAAGTCTGTCTGGGCGCCTACGCCCATGAAAATCAGAGACGGCAGGATTGCCCACTCATCCAGCTGGAAGAAGTAGTACAAAAGGCCGCCTGTGCCCGTTGAAGAATCCTCCGGGTGCACCATGATATCCGGATAAATGTTTACCAGAAGCATACCGAATGCGATGGGCACCAGCAGTAACGGTTCAAACCCTCTCCGGATGGCCAGATACAGGAAAAAGCAGGCCACCGCGATCATAAGAAGGTTACCGCCGGTCAGGTTCAAAAACGCCGTCTGCTGAAGAAGATTCGACATTGTTGTTGTAATATATTCCATGTTAATCCCTCCATCTGGAACCTGCGTTTTACGTTACGCGATTCCTAGTTTAATGTAGCCAGCGTTGCACCGGACTCTACGGCGTCGCCTACTGCCGCGTTGATGCTGGCAATGGTTCCGTCGGAGGGAGCCACGATGTCGTTCTCCATCTTCATGGCTTCCAGAATCATGATAACCTCACCCTTCTTAACTGCCTGGCCTACGGAAGCCTTCACGCCAAGGATCTTGCCGGGCATAGGAGCGGAGACAACGACAGAACCCTGAGCGCCTGCGGGAGCGGCTGCCTTGGGAGCTGCCGCGGGAGCGGCCTTAGGAGCCGCCTTGGGGGCTGCTGCGGGAGCGGCACCTGTGGAAGCGCCTTCTTCAACCGTTACTTCATAAACATTGCCATTGACTGTGATTGTATAATTTTTCATGATAGAATCCTCCTAAAATAATTACGCTTTTTTCCACTTGCTGCCGGGTACCCGCCGGATAGAACGGACCACAAGCCCGTCCGCGGGAACTGCCCCTGCCGCCTCGGTCGCTGCCGCGATAGCCGCCGTGATCACCGCCACCAGTTCCAGATCGTCTGTCAGGTTCTCTTCCGCCGCGGGAATGGGAGCCGGTACAGGAATGGGAGCCGGGGCCGGAGCCGCTGCCGCCGCTTTGGCTTTCATCTTGTTCTCAAATACGCTGATATACTTAAAGCAGCTGATCAGAAGGCTGATAAAGATCAGCACGGCGAATACGGTGCCCATGCCCATCAGGGTATTGAGGGCCGCCTTCGTCATGTTCTCTCCCACCGTATAGACCGGATTGAACGCCACATTGGTAATGGTGGTAAGCTGCTTATCCACATCGATGACGAACTCACAGGCTCTCTTCTCAAACTGGGTGGGAATGGAAATCTCATAGCCTTCATCCGTGGTTTTTACCGTACCGGCTTCGGAAGACACATAAGCGCCCAGGTCATCTCTCAGATTCTTGTAGCTCTCAAGTCCTGAGGCAAGACCTGCGGAGCCATACTCCGCGTTCTGCTCGATCACCATATCGATCTGCTCATCCGTCATAGCCGCGATATCATTCAGAATCGTGCTGCTCTGCTGCTCCAGAGAAGCAGCCGTCATAGGATCCACATCGGAAGAATCATCAGCGCTGCTGCCGCAGGCGGTCAGTGAGAACAGGCATGCTGCCATGCAAAGTATCCATATTAAATGTTTCTTGATCTGTTTCATACGCCTGTCACCTCGCCTCAGATCGTGCCATGCTTCTTGGCCGGACGATCCTCTCTCTTTGTGAATAACATCTCAAGCGCGGCAATGACACGCTTCCTGGTGTCTTCCGGCTGGATGATATCATCTACATAGCCTCTTCTGGCTGCCGCTTCCGCGCTTGCCTGAAGCTTCTGATACTCTGCCGCCTTCTCATTGATCAGGGCTACGGAATTATCAGCTGCCGCTATTTCATCCGCGTACATGATCTTGGCCGCTGCCTGAGCATCCATCATGCCGATAGCCGCCGTGGGCCACGCGTATACCAGATCCGCTCCGGTGGCCTTGCTTGCCATGGTCAGATAAGCGGTTCCGTATGCCTGTCCGATGATGACAGTCACCTTAGGTACGCTTGCGTCCGCGAAAGCATAGGTCAGTGCTGCTGCTGCTCTGGCCATATTTCTCTCGCTGCACATATCAGCTTTATATCCCTTTACATTTACCAGGGTCAGAACGGGAATGTTAAACGCGTCGCAGAACTTCACGAACTCAGCCGCCTTCCAGCAGCCGCTGGCTGTCAGAACCGGCTCATAGTCTGCTTTCTTCTCACCATCCGCGCCGTAACTCTCGCTTCTGTTGGCTACACAGCCTACGGTATTGCCATTCAGACGAATAAATCCGGTCACCATAGCCGGAGCGTACATGGCCTTGGTCTCAAAGAAGAAACCCTCGTCGGAGATCTGGGAAAGAGCCATCGCCGTATCTCCCACACAGCCCGCCAGGTCCGCACATACCCGGTTCAGATCGTCTGTGCACTCATCATAGGACATATCATCTTCATTGTTGGCCGGCAGAATGGAAACCAGTGAGCGGATCTGGGACAGAATCTCATCCTCGCTGCCTGCAAAATCCACAACACCAGCCTTCTCTCCCTGGAAAGCAGCGGAAGAAGTATCACATTTGCCCACATAGTTGTCGTCGATGGCATTGGGAGCGTTGACAAATAGTTTTGCTTTTTTCTCCTCCATAAATGTGAAGTCGGCCATAGCCGCAGAAACCGCCATGCCGCCGCCGCAGGTTCCGAACACCCCGTAAATCTGCGGAATGACTCCGGATGCCATGGTCTGATTGTGATACAATTCGCCGAAACCATGCAGCGCGTCTGTGGCCTCCTGAAGCCTCAGGCCTGCACAGTCCACCAGGCCGATCACCGGTGCACCCATCTTCATGGCCATGGAATAGATGTTGGAAATCTTCCTGGCATGCATCTCTCCCATGGAACCACCCAGCACGGATGCGTCCTGGCTGAACACATACACAAGGCAGCCGTCGATGGTGCCGTAACCTGTCACGACGCCGTCAGCCGGTGTGTCCTTGCCTGTCATGTTGAAGTCTGTATTTCTGGCTGTCACATAAGCGCCGACTTCAACAAAACTGTTTTCATCAAGCAGTCTGCTGATTCTGCTGCTTGCTGAAGTTTGTGCTGAATTACTCATTTTGCAGTCCTCCATTTTAAAATATTGATCGGGAAGGCGTCAGGTTCTGCATCCCTGGCTCCAACCCAGTGTATCCATTTTCTGCCGATTATAATTGTATAATACTTATCAAGGGATTTCAAGAGGATTTTTCGAAAATGCAAAAAGAGCGTCACTGGCGCTCTTTTTGCATACTGACGTAATATAAGCCCCTGCTTTTTTGCTTCAATTCCCAGAGAAACAGCGCGGTATTACGCCATCTTTACGCGGAAAACGGCGGGAGACGGGTCGTCCCTGGCGGGGGCCTGGATATGGAGAGCGCTTTCGTCGCGGCTCCACTGCAGAGGCGTTTCGCTGCCCAGCATGGTGATTTCCTTAATGATGCCATGGAAATTGGGCTTGGAGGAAGCGTCTCTCTCCCCCAGGGCGGGAAAATCGACGCTGCCGGAGTCCGGGTAGCGCAGGACGAAGGCGTAAATGGAATCCCCGCGGCAGGTATAACGGACGTCCGCGGAAGTGTATTCTCTGGAAATTTTATCGGTAAACTGCCCCTCAGGAATCTGTGTCGGTCCTTCAGCGGATACGCGCCAGGGACGAGACTGATAGATGGCCTCGCCATTGACAGAAAGCCAGCGGCCGATCGTCTGGAGGATATGCCGGTCTTCTTCGGTAATGGTACCGTCGGCGCGGGGGCCGATATTTAAGAGAAGGCAGCCGTTCTTGCTGACAATGTCAATGAAATCCCGCAGGATATCCGCCGGATCTTTATAGCGGTTATTTTCGGTATAGCCCCAGGAATTGTAGGCGCAGGCGGTGTCCGTCTGCCAGGGATAAGGCTTGCACTCCGCAAACTGTCCCCGTTCCACGTCCACCGTGGCGCAGCCAAAGGGAAAAGCGTCATGCTTGTAACACAGGACAGGCTCATAGCCCTCCTGCTCCGCCCGATTATAGTAATAGGCGGCAAATTTGCGAAGATAAGGCGCAACCGCGCTGTGCAGGATCCACCAGTCGAAATATAACAGGCGGGGCTGATAGCGGTCTACGATCTCGCAGCAGCGCAGAAGCCAGTCGGTGAGAAACTCATCCGTAGGCGCCGGGGTACTGAAGAGGTCGTAATGGGGAGGCTCCGGCATGGCGGGCCAGTAAAAATCACCCAGGCGCAGCGGTTCCTTGACGTCGGAATCAAATTCTTTGCCGTGTCCCATGAAAAACCAATGTTCCACGCGGTGGGAGGAAGCGCAGAAAAAGAGATTTTCTGCCTCGCAGGCGGTCTTCAGCTCTCCCAGGACATCACGGCGCGGTCCCTTTTCCCAGGCATTCCACTCGGAAAGGTCGCTGCGGTACATCTGAAAGCCATCGTGATGCTCGGCTACAGGGACTACATAGCGGGCCCCCGCCTCGCGAAAAAGCGCTGCCCATTCCTCCGGGTCAAACCGCTCCGCGGTAAAGAGCGGGATAAAGTCCTTATAGCCGAACTCCTTGTGGGGGCCATAGGTCTTGATATGATGCTCGAATTCACGGCTCCCCTGAATGTACATCTTGCCGGAATACCATTCGTTGCCAAAGGCGGGAACACTGTACACGCCCCAATGAATAAAGATTCCGAATTTCGCGTCCCGGTACCATTCCGGCGTCCGGTACTGCGACAGGGATTCCCAGGTATCCTTAAAACGGCCCCGGGCAATGACTTCATTGATTTTTTCCAAATATGCCTTGCGGTCCATCGCGTTCATAGAAAAACTCCTTCTTAAACATGGGGCTGCCGCAGAATCGCCGCGGCGAATATTTCTGAAACGACCCCGAAAAGTAAAATATCACGCAAAACCAATTATAACATCGCGCCCTGGGATGTCAAGATTCGTCAGGTCTTTGTCTGAGGCACGCAATTTTTCCGTGCAGTTTTGCACTTCACTCGGAGTTTTTCAAAAATAGGCGTCCTCTTTTTCCTTTACATCTTTTGTTTCCCGTGATAGAATAGGGGCTGATATTACGAAAAGAAAAGCTGTGTGAAAGGAGTATTGTTATGGCATCTGAGAGCACTGGCGAAAGCAAGATCTTATGGAAAGATAAGAAACATCATCTCTGGTTCCCCATCAGTTTTACTACCTATTACATTGAAGATGACTGTCTGATGTGCAAGCAGGGATTTTTGAATACCACAGTGGAACAGATCCTTCTGTACCGGGTGGTGGATATCACCTTCCGGCAGAGTCTCTGGGGAAAACTCTTCGGAACCGGCGATATCATCCTGAAGACCCGGGTTGATTCCACGCCGGATTTCACTCTGAAGAATATCAAAGAACCTATGAAGATCCGCAAGATGCTCTCCATCGCGGTGGAAAACTGCCGCAATCAGTGGAATGTGGTAGGCAAGGAATTCTACGGCGGCCCCGGTCCGGGTCCCATCGACATCGACGGCGACGGAATCGCCGATTTCCCGAGACAATGAATACGGCGGCTCTGCGGCAGAATTTGTACGCAGCAATTTCTCCGCATCCCGGCGTTATACTGATTTTGCATGGCTTACAAGGAGAATGATTATGGGATTAGAATTTATCAGCAAGCTCCCGACTCCGGAAGAGATTCGGGAGCAGTTTCCCTTGCCCAAAGGCATGGCGGAAGTCAAAGCCCAAAGGGATGAGGAGATACGAAAGGTCTTCGCGGGCGAAAGCGACAAGTTTTTGGTGATCATCGGCCCCTGCTCCGCAGACCACGAGGATCCGGTTCTGGAGTATGTGAGCCGTCTGGTTCCCATTCAGGAGAAGGTGAAGGACAAACTGATCCTTATTCCCCGGGTCTATACGAACAAACCGCGGACTACGGGAGAAGGCTACAAGGGCCTGCTTCACCAGCCGGACCCGGAGAAAAAGCCGAACATGTTCGAAGGAATCATCGCTATCCGCCGGATGCATATGCGTGTAGTCCAGGAGACCGGACTGACCACAGCCGACGAGATGCTCTATCCGGACAACCTCCGGTATCTGTCGGATATCATGTCCTACATTGCCGTAGGCGCCCGCTCCGTGGAAAACCAGCAGCACCGTCTGGTGGCCAGCGGCTGCGACGTGCCTGTAGGCATGAAAAACCCTACCAGCGGAGACCTGACCGTCATGCTCAACTCCGTGGTGGCCGCCCAGGGCGCCCACGAGTTCATCTTCCGCGGTTATGAGGTCCACACACCGGGCAATCCTCTGACCCACACCATCCTGCGGGGCGCCGTCAACAAGCACGGTCAGAACCTGCCCAATTATCACTACGAGGACCTGATCCTGCTGCACCAGCTCTATCAGGAGCGGAATGTCCAGAACAAGGCCTGCATCGTGGACGCCAACCATTCCAACTCCGGCAAGCAGTACAAGGAGCAGATCCGCATCGTGAAGGAGGTTCTTCACAGCCGCCGCCACTCTTCCGAGATCAGCGAACTGGTGAAGGGCGTCATGATCGAAAGCTACCTGGAGGAAGGCTCCCAGAAGATCGGCGAGCACTGCTACGGCAAGTCTATCACCGACCCCTGCCTGGGCTGGGAGGATTCTGAACGGCTCATCTATGAGATCGCCGAGGGACTGTAGACCACAGGAAAGGGCTGCTGCAGAAATATTACAGTGGTGAAATTTTGAATAATCGAGTAGGGCGGATTTTCTCCGCCCTCTCACACCACCAGTACGTGCCGTTCGGCATACGGCGGTTCAACTTAA
>CANQRW010000026.1 GCA_947626365.1 uncultured Lachnospiraceae bacterium | reverse complement strand
GTTGAACCGCCGTATGCCGAACGGCACGTACTGGTGGTGTGAGAGGGCGGAGAAAATCCGCCCTACTCGATTACTGATGTAAAACGGGTTGGGCACAGGTCCGGGTTTTCGGTTCTGTGCCCGACTTTCACATGAGAGGAATTTTATGATAGCTTATTTTAAACTGCAGAACAATCTGTGTATGTTGGTGGGAGCCGTCATCGGATTTGTACTGGCGGTTCTGAATTACGACAGCATCAGCCAGAAGGGCGGATACGCGGCGGTGTTTTTCATTGCCTTGTTTGTGATGATTGGCATCATCATCGGCCGTGTGGTCTCGTCCCGATTGGCCAACCGGCGTGTCAGAAAGCTGACGTCCCTTTTGTACCAGGAGGGAAAGCCTCAGGAGTTCCTGGATAAATTCAAACCGATTGCCGATAAGATTCCCAATAATGTGGTGGAGTACGTAGACGCCCGGGTCAAGATGGCTTACGCCTATGAAGGATTGGGGGAGTTTGAGAAGGGACTTCAGATCGTGGAGGCCCTGGAGCCGGAGAAGCTGAAGCTTCACATGCTGGCGGGGACTTCCCTCACGGAGAATCAGAAGATGCGGCTTTATCTTCTGACGGAGAATCTGGAGCAGTCGGAACATCAGCTGGAGCGGCTGAAAGAGCTTCAGCAGGAGGCGGAGGGCCGCGCCAATACCCTGGCCAGGAATCTGGCCGAATGTGTAAAGCTGGCGGAGAACTGGCTGAATTTCCTGCGGGGAGAATCCTACAATCCCGATTATATTCAGGAGGAAGTCCAGCTTGCGGGAAACCGGATTCATAAAAGTGAAATGCAGATTCTTCTGGCCCGCATGAGGCGGAGCGAGGGACAGGAGGAAGCCGCAAAGCAGCTTCTGAAGGAGGCGGCCGAGAGCGGCGAGGGCCTCTACGGAGGCCGCCGTGCCCGGCAGCTTGCGGAAGAGTGGAAACAGGACCGGCTGTGACAGCCGGCCCTGTCGGGCGGCGGATGGCGCTGACGCCCTGCCGCACTGTTTCTAAGAATGTTGGCGGCGAATGCGGTTTCCCGGCGCCTCTCCGGATGGCGGATTTTCTGGATGGGCTGCGATAAATTTTCTGGATGGCAGCGATAAAATTTGCTTGACTTTCCCTTAGGTTGATGATAAACTTGGTATAGACCGTTGAGAGGCGTGGGTAATGCCCTAATCCGAATATCTCATTTGCGGGATTAAGAATGGTATATCCATTCTTTTTTTTACCTTAAAGGAGCAGACATGGCAGTATTTGAGCAGCCAATCACATTGGAAGAGCAACTTCTCCTGATGAAAAAATATGTTCTGTTCAGACAGCGGAAGAGAATGCGTGATTTTCTAAATTACGCAGGATATTTTCGGGCGAGCAGATATGGCAAATTTTTACTATCGCGGGTGGAAGTTACGAAGTGTAAACCAAAACAGGATTTGCTTTTTTCTCTATATCAATTCGACGCGGATCTGCGGCGTATCCTAAGTTTTTACTGTAATAAGGCGGAAATACGTTTTAAAACTGCCGTTTCTAATACTTGCGCGATTCATACGCAAGATCCGTTATTTTATTTGGATAAGCAATACTATTCGCCATCCAAAGGTGAAAAAGACGCGAAAACCAGGAAAAAGAATATTGATTATTTTAATAATAAATTTTATAAAGAGCTGATCAGTAAGGAAGAAAGGATTAGAAGCGATGTTG
This sequence comes from uncultured Lachnospiraceae bacterium, assembly GCA_947626365.1. Lineage (GTDB taxonomy): Bacteria > Bacillota > Clostridia > Lachnospirales > Lachnospiraceae > UBA3402. The sequence goes on along the minus strand of CANQRW010000026.1, from coordinate 38,120 downwards.
TCAAATATCCGGAACTGAAGGAATATCGTAAAGGAGGAAGCAGACGGGAAAATAAACTTCCGATTTGGGTTATATTTAGTTATACGGAGTTTGGAACAATGACGATGATATACAATTATCTTCGCGGTGATCTGAGAAAGAAAATTCTGTCGGATGTTTTTTCGCAAAAGAGATATACGAAAAAGGATACAGAGTTAATGGATACATGGCTTGATGCAATCCGCAATTTAAGAAATTACTGTGCGCATAATTCGATGATTGTCAATTTGTCCTCTTCCGTAGTACTTCCTGATCAAATGGATGATATCTCAATTCTGCCGTGTGATACGGATTTATATTCCCGATTATATGCTTTGCGAAAAGTCCTGCTGGCTGAAGATGCGTATATGTTAAAGCAGGAAATTCAGAAATTGGTGAAACGGACATCCGTAGATATTGATTTGATGGGAATTATTCCAGCTAATTGGGCTGAAATGTTTGATCGAATTGCTGATTTTTGAATATAATAGGAAAGACCGTTGGGAGGCGCGGGTAATGCCCTGATCCAAATATCCCATTGGCGGGTGAGGGTATCCCGGAAGCCGTGAAATGACTTAGGGGATACCCTCATTGCTGTTACGTCAGTATGCAAAGGGGCTGTTGCAGAAATATTACAGTGAAATTTTGAATATCCAAGTGTGCGCGCTTTCGAGACAGATGTCCGCTCAGAGGCGGATTTTATCCGACATTGACGGACAGATGTCAGAGAACCGCGCGCACAACGGATATCAAATATTCACTGCAGCTTTCTGCAACAGCCCTGTCGTATTTTGAAGGGAAATGAACGATCTGAATCTAGTAGTGGATCACATTTCCTTCGGCCCGGATCCGGCGGACGACCGGTTCGGCTTCCTGGCTCCTGAAATACCGGAGAGTGGTATCGGGGACCAGTTCTGCCAGAAGATCCCAGTTATTGTCTTTTACAGCCTGACGGACGGTGGAGGCGCTGATAGCCCTGCCGTCCTTTTCTTTTCTGGGGATGATATGGCATTCAATACCGTTCTCGGGCAGCTTTTCGCTCATGATCCGATTGTAGATGCCGGTGACCAGGCTGGTAGGCTCCTCGCCCACGTAGCGGCGGTTAATGCCCAGGGCCCGGGCAATCCTGGTGAAGATGGTCAGGTCCAGCATGGCGTGGCTTTCGATGACGGCGGATTCGTCCTTTTGAAAGTAGCTGGGGAAGGTGGCGCTGCTGATAATGTAAGGGCCGCTTTCGTGATAAATAATGTTATGTAAGTGAGCAGTGCCTTCCATGACCAGCTGTTTCCGCACGGCGAAGGGCACCAGGCTGGCGTCCTCGCTGACGATGAACAGATGGAGAAGGTCATTCTCCGCGGCGGCCTTTTCCACCAGATACTGATGTCCCAGGGTGAAAGGATTGGCGTTCATGACCAGGGCGGCAGTCCGCCTGCGGGGGACGTTCATAGAGGTTTCGGCATCGGCAATGTGCCGGTCCGATTCTCTTCTGGCTTCTGCTTCCTTGTCGGAAGCATCCGCGGCATCTGTGCCGACGGTTCCTTCTGCCTCCGAACCCTTCGGATCCGCGGCGGGAGAGTTCCATGGGGTATTCTCCGCCGCCAGACGGTTCAGATATTCGGTAAAACCGGTTTTCCGGTTCTCCATAAATACAATCTGGCCCGGAATCCGGGCGATCTCGTAAAATCCCAGGTCGCCGAAGAATTTGGCGGAATCGCATTTTGTATATAAGAACAGGTGGGTGTTGCCCCGGGCATACTGAACCTCCATCAGGTGGCCGACGATCTCATTCATCAGACCTTCCCCCTGGTGGGCGCTGCTGACGGCCATACACCGCATGGTGTTGCCGAAGCAGCTGCCGGTGGCGATCAGATTGTAATCCTCGTCATACATGCCGCAGGTGTAGTCCAGATTGGCGTCTTTGCGGATGCCTTCGGCTTCCAGAAGAGCAATCAGCTGTTTTTGTCCCCTTTTATCGGTGGGGGAGATTGGGGAAATACTGTAATCAGACATGGCGTTTTCCTTTCTTTGGTATAAGATGTCTTTTGCGTATGAGTTTGAACGCGGTTTATGTCAGGGGAGGCCGCCGCGGTCAGGAATCCTGTCGGTCTTCCTGCAAAAGAAGTTTCTTGATCCGAGTGTACTTTTTCTCCGGGATGGGAAGTTCCGTGCCATCCGTCAGGCTTACGGAAAAACGGCGGATTTCCCGTACATGGGCGGGATTGATCAGGTAGCTGGCATGTATGCGCAGGAAAAGTCCCGGGTATTTTTCTTCAAATACGGGGAGAGTCCCGTTGATCGTGATGGTATCGTTTTTCGTGTGAATCCGCAGCTTGGCGGAGTGTTTGATCGTCTCGATATACAGAATATGATTTGCCGCAATGCGGTGTACACTCATATCCGCTGCCTTGACGGTTACATAGCGCGTGTTTTTGGCGGGAAAATGCTCCGGCTCGTACACGGTTTCATAGTGGATCGGATAGATGGTATCCCGGCTGTCGTATTTCCAGGCGTTGCTGATGTGAATCATGACAATCTCAGACCGGTATTCCCAACCGGAGTCGGTTTTCACCCGTTTCTCCCTCCATGTATAGTGCAGCCGCTGGTCGTGCATATACGTGTTGCCGCTGGGATAATGGGTGTAGATGTCATAGTGCAGAAGAATTTCCCTCACATGGCTGTGGGGTGAAACGCACTGGACGCTGATGTCGCCCATGGTAAAGGTAAGAGTGTGCTTTTCCGCCGCCCAGGTCTGGATGATGGCTTCCCTGCCTTTCAGCTGCTGCCGCTGGGAGGGGCCGATCCATAAGATGTCGTCGCTGATACTTTCAAAATACGGTTTCAGGTTGTTCTTGTAATATTCCGTTATAATATAAATCGAACGGTAAATCAGATCGTCGGCTTTCATATTGTATCTCCCGGACAGAAACAGGTTTTACGTTTCCTATTATACAATGAGAAATAGGTATATGCAAGTGATATAACATAAAAAGCAAGTGAAAATCTCAGGTAAATTGAAAGTAATCCTAAGGTATGGTAAAGTATGAGATAAGATGACTAAATTTCTGAATAAATGAAAGGCGGATGATAAAATGGAAAGACGAAATGACGGCGATCTTACGCAAAGTAAGTGATTATGGACGGCAGTGGGAAGAGAACATCGTGATGGATGTTCTTTTTTCATACCTCCGTTCTATGGCTATATAAAAATTATAGCTATATGTATTGACTTTTATATATGGCTATTATATACTATTATTAGTCATATAAAGGAGGCCCGATATGTCCATATCCAAATCATTCAACAAACAAAATGGGGTGACTTACGTTTACGAAGTCACGGAGAATTACTGGGATAAAGAGAAAAAACGTCCTAAGACCAAACGGAAACTGATCGGTAAGATCGACCCTGAAACGAATGAGATCGTTCCTACATCCCGAAAAAGGAAACCTGCCCATCATGGCGATGGGGAAGATTACAGGATGCTTTATGAAAGTGCCATAACGGACTCAGCCAAAAAAGAGGAAAGCCTACTGAAATTCAAGGGCGAATTGGAAACGGCCCTTACGGATGAACAAACGCGCCTCGCTGAAATAGAGCGGAAAGTCCTGGAAATGAAAAAGAACATAGACCGCCTACTCCGCATGGTAAAGAACTATGACTAAAATGATCATGCCTGCCAGGGACCGGCAGTCAGTAAAACAGAGTGTCCATATCAGTTCTATCCATGAGCTTCTGTTTGGAACCTCATTGGAATTAGATGGTGACCGCAAGCCGTCCCTGGATACGGATAACAACATACTGCATGTGTATCTCAAATCCGTCTCCGTGTCTGGTAAATGTCCCTGCTGCGGGAGTATTTCGAACGAAGTAAACTGCTCCAACTTCAGGCATCCGCAATGGATGCCGATCAATGGGATGACTACATTTGCGCATATTGAATTAAAACGATATGTCTGCCGTAATGAGGAGTGCCCAAAGCGGACATTCGTAGAGAAACTGGATCAAATACGAAGCAGCCAGCAGCGTTCCGATCTGGTAAACATCGTGATCTTTGCCATATCTGTCTTTTGCAGTGACATCGCAACTGCCCTTATATGCAGGGAAATGGGCATCCGGATCAGCCATGATTCGGCAAACCGGATGCTGGATAAGATCTCCATAGAGGATGATCCCGAGATCGGAACCATCGGGGTAGATGATGTCAGCCTTAGGAAAGGGCAGACTTACCATACGGTTATCTATGATGGGAATGACCACCACCTATTGGCGCTGCTTGACGGCAGGGACGGCAAAGCCCTGAAGGAATGGCTGAAGGGGCATCCTAAAGTATCCGTGATCGCAAGGGACAGGGCAGGCGCGTATGCCCATGCGATCACAGAGATCCTGCCGGACGCAGTCCAGGTTGCGGACCGCTTCCATATTTTCCAAAACCTTATTGGATATCTTAACGGGATCTTCAAAGCAGACCTGCCGCCCCAGATATTTATACAGGACGGGGCTGTGATGGATGAGCCGCCGGACAAAACGGAGGCCCTCTGCGTCCCCATTGATTCCCCGGAATTTGAAGGGATCCGCTATGAGAACTCCCCGCCGGTCGGAGAAGACGGGAGGATCATAGATTATTCCAACAAACAGAATGGCGACCACCCGGTACGCGACCATGCAAGGGCAAAAAAGAGGCTGGAAAGATATGGGCGTATCGTACGGCTGAGGAAGGAATGGGAATCCGGAAAATATGGTTCAAAAGGCGAACTTGCCGATGCCTATGGCATGTCGGCTGCGAACGCCAACCGATATCTGAAGATGTCCCAGGAAGAAGTCGAGAAGATAAAGGACCTGAAAAAACGCGGTAAGCGTAAGACGGATATGGACTGCTACATGAATATCGTGTACAAAATGTTAAGAGATGGATACAGGCCCGCGTTCATATACTCTTACATCCTGCACCTCGGCTATAATGGCAGCACGCACTCCCTTGTCAACCACATAAAATGTATTGCCCGGAATAACTTTGGTATGAACCTTAAAATGGGATTTGAATATAGCCGCGGCTATCCGGAAGGGGTTATCATAATAAAACGCTCTGATATCCTGAAATATATCACCATGAAAGATAAGACGAAAATGAAAGATACAAATACCGCACAATACTATAATCTCATCGAAGAAAAATATCCTGTGGTAAAGCTTTGCTCAGATATCTGGAATGACTTCTACCCGATCCTTATGGGGCATGAAACGGATAAAATAGACGGATTCATTGAGAAATATGAGGGGTCCGTCATTCAGCCGTTCATCAATGGAATAAAAGTGGATATCGCCCCGGTCAAGAACGCGATATCCACAACGATAAGCTCCGGTTTTGTAGAAGGCGGGAACTGCCGTTATAAAGCAACCAAACGCCTCATGTTTGGAAGAAGCGGAATCAGCCACCTGTTTAACAAAACCTACGCCACTTCTATTATAATGCGGACAGGGAAAAATGCAAGAGATTTAATCAGTGACTGGATCAGCATGTAGGGGGGAGGGGTTAAATAAAAAAAGAACATCACTTAAGAATGTTCCTTTTTTATTAGCCGTCACATAATCACTTACTTTGCGTAAGATCCCCTGCAATAGTGACGGCGGCCCGTCAAGGGCTTAACGCAACAATTATTTGGGGGTAGGCCGTGTGTCTCTGGCTTTCCCTCTGTGATTCAAATATAACATATCTGTGAATACAGTTCAAGAGTTTTTTCTATATTACGGTATATCCTCCAGTTATAGTATTTATTCCTTTTATTCAGTTGACAAACAGCAGGCGGATTGATAAGATAAAGGGTAATCAATCATAGAAAGCAGGAGATTTATGGACAGAATTGTTTTATCGCTTCTGGTGGACAATACCTCTGGTGTGCTGAGCCGGGTGGCCGGTCTGTTCAGCCGCCGCGGATATAATATTGAGAGTCTTACGGTGGGAGAGACAGCCGATCCCAGATATTCCAGGATGACGGTGGTTTCCACAGGGGATCAGGAGATTCTGGAGCAGATTGAGAAGCAGCTTCGGAAGTTGGAGGATGTGCGGGATATTAAGGAGCTGAAGCCCGGTCATTCCGTGTACCGTGAGCTTATTATGGTGAAGGTGCGGGCCAATGCCATGGAGCGTCAGGCCATCAGCGCCATATCCGATATTTTCCGTGCTACTATTGTGGATGTAGGAAAGCAGTCTCTGACAGTAATGCTGACCGGCGATCAGTCCAAACTGGATGCCCTTATTAATCTTCTGGGAGATTATGAGATTCTGGAGCTGGCAAGGACAGGCCTGACAGGCCTTTCCAGAGGCGCGGATGATGTGAGATATCTGCCGTAATTGAGAACGGTGCGTGAGGATGACGTGAGATATCTGCCGTAACTGAGAACGGCGCGTGAGGATGGCGTAAAAGCTGCGGGGATGACGCGGTTTTGGTGTTCATCGGGGATATTTGGTACGCTAGAGCGTCGGCCGGGACGGGTCATTTGGCCGCGGCGGGCGCTTTAACATAAGTAATTCAGATTTTATAGGAGGAACTAAGGAAATGGCAAAGATTTATTATCAGGAAGACTGTAACTTATCCATGCTGGAGGGCAAGACCATCGCGATCATCGGTTACGGCAGCCAGGGTCACGCCCATGCGCTGAACGCGAAGGAATCCGGATGCCACGTTATCGTGGGTCTGTACGAGGGCAGCAAGTCCTGGGCGAAGGCCGAGGCACAGGGATTTGAGGTTTATACCGCGGCCGAGGCGGCCAAGAGAGCCGATATCATCATGATTCTGATCAATGATGAGCTGCAGGCAGATATGTACAAGAAAGATATCGCCCCCAATCTGGAGGCCGGCAATATGCTGATGTTTGCACACGGCTTCAACATTCATTTCGGCTGCATTAAGCCTCCCAAGGATGTGGACGTTACCATGATCGCTCCCAAGGGCCCGGGCCACACCGTTCGTTCCGAGTACCTGGAGGGCAAGGGCGTTCCCTGCCTGGTAGCCGTGGAGCAGGATGCCACCGGCAAGGCTCTGGATATGGCTCTGGCTTATGCCCTGGCTATCGGCGGCGCGAGAGCAGGCGTTCTGGAGACCACATTCCGCACCGAGACTGAGACCGACCTGTTCGGTGAGCAGGCAGTTCTGTGCGGCGGTGTGTGCGCTCTGATGCAGGCTGGTTTCGAGACTCTGGTTGAGGCCGGCTACGATCCCAGAAACGCGTATTTCGAGTGCATCCATGAGATGAAGCTGATCGTTGACCTGATTTATCAGTCCGGTTTTGCCGGCATGAGATATTCTATCTCCAACACCGCCGAGTACGGCGATTATGTGACCGGTCCAAAGCTGATCACCGAGGAGACCAAGAAGACCATGAAGAAGATTCTGTCCGATATCCAGGACGGCACCTTTGCCAAGGAGTTCCTGCTTGACATGTCCCCGGCCGGCCGCCAGGTACATTTCCAGGCTATGCGTAAGAAAGCCGCCGAGCATCCCTCCGAGAAGATCGGCGCCGAGATCCGCAAGCTGTACAGCTGGAACAACGAGGACAGCAAACTGATCAACAACTAAGGAAGTTTTGCCTGCGGCAAAACTTCCGCTACCCAAACGTAGCAGTGCTTTGCACTGCGGAGTTCGGGTTTCCCGTTACCTCGCCGCTACCCAAACGTAGCGCAGCGGAGTGCCCGATAAAGCGGGGCAGGCCCTTTGAGTTTCCCGTTATTCCCGCTACCCAAACGAAAACTTATAAAGCACAATACAATTGCTATTCCGGCAGCTGTATTGTGCTTTTTCAGTGCTTTTTCGGCCTTTTTGGGCCGCCTTTTATTTACATTTCCCGGTTTGTCTGATATGATAGGTAACTGTATGACATCTTTGATTTTCGGAGCGTAAGGAAGAAAAGGGAGTTTCGGATGATGAAAAGCAGAACCCGATATCTTTTATTTATTATCATTGCAGCCGTTCTTTTGAGCTCTCCCCTGTGCCTTTGGAAGACGGATTCCGCTCTGGCGCTGTCCGGCGTATCCGTCATGGCGGAGCTGCCCCAAATGACGGTGAAATCCCTGTTGAGCGGCGAATATCAGTCGGCACTCAGCGAATATGTGGAACAGAATCTGCCGGGAAGGCCCTTTCTGGTAAGACTGCGCAATCAGATTACCTTTTCTGTATTCCGCACGCCTGCGAACAATAATTATTCTATAGGACGGGGAAAGAACCTGTTCTCGGTAGGCAATGTCAGCGCCTATCTGCAGTATCGGGAGCCGGTAACGGAAGAGTACGCGGTGGAACTGGTGGGAAAGCTGAAGCGTCTTGAAAAGCTCCTGTCTGATACCGGAAGGCAGATGTACATTTATATCACTCCCTATAAATCACGTTACTATGCGGACGACCTTCCCTGGGTGGCCCGCGCGATGGCGCCGGAGCAGAAAGAGAATAATTATGAGCAGCTGATGAAGCAGCTTGCGGGAAGCGGTCTGGAATATTTTGACAGCGTGGAATATCTGGAAGATCATAAATTCGATTCCCGCGTGCCGCTGTTTTACGACACCAACTACCATTGGAGCGTCTATGTGGGCAACTGCGTGGGGGCGGTGTTCGGTGATTACCTGGAGGAGAAGAGCGGCTTTAATCTGCCGGAGATTACGGTGGATGCGGAACCCTGCGAGGAACCGGTCAGTCCGGATGCAGACGCGGTGACGGTGTTCAATCTTCTGGAAAAGCCTTACGGAGAGTATTTCAGGCCTGTGGTCACGGTGACGGATCCGGAGACAGATGCCCCCGGCGTTCTTTTCCAGGGAGGCAGTTTCATGGGGCAGTCCCTGTCCATGCTTCTTCAGAACCAGTATTTTGGCAAAGATGTATATATAGAGAATACTCAGATGTTTGCCGGGCAGTTCAGCCAGGTGCAGCAGTTTTCCGAGTATGAGGAATTGGGGCTGGGAGAGCTTATGAAGGATATTGATATTGTTGTCCTGGAAGTAAATGAGCCGTCAATTCCGAGCATGAGCTTCGGATTTATCGACTATCTTCTGGAGAATCCCCAGGTTCTCGGGACAGAACCGTAAGGAGGCTGCTATGGTATTTTCATCCCCTGTTTTTCTTTTTGTGTTTCTTCCCATTACGCTTATATGCTACGGGGCGGCAGCCCTGACAGGCAGGATGCGTATTAAGAATACGGTGCTCCTGCTGTGTTCGGTACTGTTTTACGCCTGCGGCGGAGCCGCCTGCCTTCTGCTTCTCATGTTTTCCGTGGTCGTGAACTGGGCGGTAGGCTTACAGGTTGACAGGACCGGCGAGGACAGAAAGCGTACCCGGATATTTATTGCGGGAGTGGTGTTCAATCTGGGCATCCTTTTTGTCTTTAAGTATCTGAATCTGATTGGAGATACGGCGGCCGGTCTGGTGGGAGTTCTGACAAGAAGGCCGGTTTCATCGCCGATTCCGCATATCGTACTGCCTATCGGAATCTCCTTTTTTACCTTTCAGATTCTGTCCTACCAGATCGATCTGTACCGCAGGCAGGTGCCCTGTCAGAAGAATCTCTGGAATCTGGCCCTCTACATCATGCTGTTTCCCCAGCTGATCGCAGGCCCCATTGTCAGATACAGCGATGTTCAGAAGGAGATTTCGGTCCGCCGAACGGATCTGAAAGATATCTACGAGGGCCTGTTCCGTTTCATGGTGGGATTTTCAAAGAAAATCCTGCTGGCCAACTATATCGGCCAGGCGGCGGATATGGCCTTTGGCCTTGAGGGCGGGAGAGGAATGGTCTACGCATGGGGCGGACTGTTTTTCTACAGCCTCCAGATTTATATGGATTTCTGGGCTTATTCGGACATGGCGATCGGACTGGGCCGTATTTTCGGATTCCGTTTTCCGGAGAATTTTAATCATCCCTACATCTCCAAAAGCATACGGGAATTCTGGCGCAGATGGCATATTACATTGTCCACCTGGTTTCGGGATTATGTGTATATTCCGCTGGGCGGCAGCAGAAAGGGGCGGGTCCGTACCTGCCGGAACCTTTTCTTCATATTTGCTCTTACGGGCATCTGGCACGGAGCCAGCTGGACTTATCTTTTGTGGGGCTGCTATTTCGGAGTGTTTTTGATTGCGGAACGGCTGTGGCTGGGAGATGTCCTGAAAAAGATTCCGTCATTTTTCGGACATCTGTATGTTCTTGTAGTGGTGGCCTTTGGCTGGGTCCTGTTCCGGTCAGACAGTATGGCTGCTGCCGCCGCCTACATAAAAGATTTGTTTTCCTTCACTCTTTTCGGAACGATTCACAGCAGGGATCTGGCAGAATTCGTCCTTGGGAGGAAATTCATTGTCCTTTTCCTGGCGGCCGTCCTGTACTGCACGCCGTTTTTTGCCATGCTCCGTCACAAGATGGAAGAGAAGAATCTCGGCTGGGCGGCAGATGGCGCTGTGCTGACCGTATTTTTCTTGTCGGTCTGCGAGATGATGGCAGGCGGTTATAATCCATTTATCTATTTTCGGTTCTGATTGCGCCGGTATAGAGAAACGGCGCCGGCGGAACATTTTCTTGCATTATTCATAGCAAGAATGGAATACATGGCTTTTTTGAATTTTTACTGAGAGAGAACTTGTGATATAATGAACATAGGGAGAAACCAAGATGTTCGGCTTGTACAAGAGAGGATGAGAGAATCCTTAGTAAGGAGAAGGCTATGGATTTCCGGGAGCTGAGTTACATTTTAGCCATTGCGAAGCATCAGAATATTACAAAGGCGGCTGAATCTCTCTATGTGGGGCAGCCTACTCTCAGCAAATTTCTTATTACGCTGGAAGATGAACTGGGGCTGAAGCTTTTTCGCAAGGTGGGGCACAAATACATGCTTACTTACGCCGGAGAGCGGTATGTAGAGCGGGCAAACCAGATTCTCCAGATCAAAAGCGATCTGGACGCGGAACTGGCTGATATTATCAAGATGGATGTGGGCGTGCTGAACGTGGCATTCGCCAACATGCGGGGTATCTACATGCTTCCGCGGACTCTGCCGGCCTTCCAGGACCGGTATCCCAACGTGAAGGTCAATATCTTTGAGGGTTCCTCTGATGAGAATGACCGCCGCCTTCTGGACGGACAGGTGGAGGTGGCGTTCTACAGCAGATCCGGCGTGCTGAATCCTCAGATCGAGTATGAAACGCTGATGGAAGAGGAGCTTCTGATCTGCACCTGCAGAAATCATCCCATTGGCCGCTATGCCGTTCCCAACCCGGCCAGCCGGTTTCCCAAACTGGATGTCAACCTTCTGAAAAAGGAGAAGGTTCTGATGATGAAGCCGGAGCACAGGACCCGCCAGATCATGGACGATTATCTTCGGGACCATGGAATCCAGCTGGAGAACGTGCTTTATACCGGAAGCCTTCCCGCCATCATGGAGCTGGTATCCGTCGGCTATGGAATCGCCTTTATCTTTGAGACGCACCTGCGCTATAAGGTGAAGAACCTGCCTATGGACTGCTACAGTTTTGGCAATCCCAGGGTCACGTCGGATTTTGTGGCCGCCTTCCGCAAGGGCAGTTATGTATCTCATTACACCAGGGAGTTTGTGGAGATTGTCCGCAGCGCTGTGTTCAGCAATACCCCCGGAGATCAGCCAGACGTGATCGGTCAGACATAAGAATAGAGAATAGCGACGCTGTGCAATGGGTTGTCCGACTGCACGGCGTTTTTATTACGCCAGTATGCAAAAAGAGCGCCAGTGACGCGTTTTGTCGTCAGTATGCAAAAAATGCGCCAGTGACGCGTTTTTGTCGTCAGTATGCAGGAAAAAGGGGAAGTGACTGATATGATGATTTTTGAAAATAGTGCGGATTGAAATAATGCGGTCAAAAAGTAAAATGCGCTTGACATTAAATGTAAAGCGTGCTATACTTCAAAATGTAAAGCAAGTTTTACTTCAAGAGAAGTGAGGTGTAACATGAAGAATCGGATTCAGGAGCTGCGCAAGGCCGGCAGAATCCGGCAGGAGGATTTGGCGGAGGCGGTGGGAGTGACCCGGCAGACGATTATCTCCCTGGAGAACGGGCGGTACAACGCGTCCCTGCAGCTGGCCCATCGGATTGCCCGGTATTTTGACAGCGCAATCGAGGACATTTTCCTGTTTGATGAGGAAGAGTGACCGGATGCGCGGTGTGATAAAAAAGAAGGAGGAATGGTTATGTTTCAATGGCTGAAACAGTTGTTTGCGGATAGTCCTGTTGATTTTGAAAAGCGGTGCCGGATGAGGATCCATTGGGGCGTCCGGTTCATGATCCTGGGGGCCGCCGCAGTGCTTGTGGTGGTTTTAAACCACGGACAAGTACCGGTTATGTATGCGGAAAATGACAGCGGCGATTTTTTGCCTCAATTTTATGTGAGTCTGGGCTTTGCCATGGCGGCATCAGGAGCGGTTACTGTGGTGAAGAATTTTCGCTGCCTGAAAAATGACGGCCTGAAAAAACAGAGGGCCTTGGAGGAGACTGATGAGAGAAACCGTCTTCTGGGGCTTCGGGCCTGGGCATACAGCGGATACAGTATGTTCCTTCTTCTGTATCTGGGGATTCTGGCGGGAGGATTTATCAGCGTTTCGCTGGTGAAGATTCTTCTGGCGGTGATGGCGGTCTACGGGCTGAATCTGCTGATTTTCCGAAGCATACTAAGTAAATGCATGTAAGATTTGATCCATATCACGCATATCGCTGCGACGGCTGAAACTCTTCATTGACAAACCGAATAAAGGTGTCCACCGCGCTGGAGGTGCGGTTGGGGCAGTAGGCAAAACCGATGGTCCGTTTGTGTATGGGAGCATCGGTTTTCAGCTGAATCAGGCGGCCGGCCTGCAGATCGTCCTCCACAAATTCCCGGATGACGCAGCCGATGCCCAGGCCGATCCGGGCAAATTCGATGAGCAGGTCCATGGTGGTCACTTCCAGCAGATTGTTGGCAGTAATATGGTTGACATCCATGTAATCGTCGATATAGCGGCGGGTAATGTTATCCCGGTCCAGGAGCATCACATTGCCGGTCTGGAATACGTCCGCGTCGGTTCCCTCCCGGAGCCGCAGGTTTTCCAGATAGGCCGGAGTAGCCACAAAGATATCCTGGATGTCCCGGACAGGGAAGAAAAGGAGATCTCTGGCGGCTTTCGGCTCGGCGATCAGGCCCACGTCCACCTGCTGGTGTTCCAGCATGGAGAGGGTGTGGGTGGAGGACTGGCTTTCAATGGTCACCTTGATGTGAGGGTATTTTTCAATAAATCCTTTCAGGTAGTCCAGCATGATGAAGCGGCACAGGGTGTTGCTGACGCCGATGCGCACATGGCCCATGTGGAATTCCTGGAACCGGCGAAGCTCCTGCTCACCCAGCGAAAGCTCTTCAAACGCGTTTTTGATATGCTTGAACAGAACCTGGCCTTCCTCCGTCAGCTGGACGCCCCGGGAGTTTCTTGAGAAGAGAATGGTGCCCAGGCTGTCCTCCAGCTTGCCGATGGCCTTGCTGATGGCCGGCTGGCTGATGTACAGTTCCCTGGCGGCCCTTGATATGTTGCCGCTTTTGGCAACCTCATAAAATATCCGGTACTGTGACAGATTCTGTTCCATGAAAGCTCCTTTCAGACCTATAACCGAATTTTATATTAAACATGCCTATTATGTATTTCTATTATAACTGCCCGTATGGTAAAATGCAATTACGAATTTTGAACAGGAGGATTCACATATGGGAATGACAATGACCCAGAAGATTCTGGCGGCTCACGCAGGCCTTCCCGAGGTGAAGGCAGGTCAGCTGATCGAGGCGGATCTGGATCTGGTGATGGGCAATGATATTACGGCCCCGGTTGCCATCAATGAGATGAAGAAGATGAACAACCAGAAGGTCTTTAATAAGGACAAGGTTGCCCTGATCATGGACCATTTTATCCCTAACAAGGATATTAAGTCCGCGGAAAACTGCAAATGCTGCCGGGAATTTGCCTATAAGCATGAACTGAGCAATTATTTTGATGTGGGAGAGATGGGAATCGAACACGCCCTGGTTCCGGAGAAGGGACTGGCTGTGGCAGGAGACGCGATCATAGGCGCGGATTCCCACACCTGTACCTACGGCGCCCTGGGAGCATTTTCCACCGGCGTAGGAAGCACCGATATGGCGGCAGGCATGGTAACCGGCAAGGCATGGTTTAAGGTGCCCTCCGCCCTGAAATTTGTCCTGACCGGAAAGCCCTCCAAGTGGGTCAGCGGCAAGGACGTGATCTTACATATCATCGGCATGATCGGCGTGGACGGAGCCCTCTACAAATCCATGGAATTTGTCGGCGACGGGATTGCCAATCTGTCTATGGACGATCGGTTTACCATCTGCAATATGGCCATTGAGGCCGGCGGCAAGAACGGGATCTTCCCGGTAGACGACCTGGCCATCGCCTACATGAAGGAACACTCCAGCCGGGAGTATAAGATTTACAAGGCTGACGCTGACGCGGAGTACGACGCGGTCTATACTGTCGATCTGTCCGCCTTGAAGCCTACGGTTTCCTTCCCTCACCTTCCGGAGAACACCAAAGAGGTGGGAAGCTTCGGTGATGTGAAGATCGACCAGGCGGTCATCGGTTCCTGCACCAACGGACGAATCAGCGATATGCGCGTGGCGGCTGAGATCCTGAAGGGCAGGAAGGTTGCCAAGGGCGTCCGCTGCATCGTGATTCCTGCGACTCAGAGCGTCTATCTGCAGGCATTGAAGGAAGGTCTTCTGGAGATCTTTATCGAGGCCGGCGCTATCGTCAGCACGCCTACCTGCGGCCCCTGCCTGGGCGGCTACATGGGTATCCTGGCGGCGGGAGAGCGGTGCGTCTCCACCACCAACCGGAATTTCGTAGGCCGTATGGGCCATGTGGACTCGGAAGTGTACCTGGCAAGTCCGGCCGTGGCGGCGGCCAGCGCGGTGGCAGGAAAGATCTGCTGCCCCTGCGAGCTGTAAGGAAGGAGGATTCAGACCATGAAAGCAAAAGGAAGCGTATTCAAATACGGCGACAATGTAGATACGGATGTGATCATTCCGGCCAGATATTTAAATGCCACGGAGGGCGCGGAGCTGGCCAAACACTGCATGGAGGACATCGATAAAGAGTTTATCCACAGAGTAAAAGACGGCGACATTATCGTGGCGAAGAAGAATTTCGGCTGCGGTTCCTCACGGGAGCACGCGCCGCTGGCTATCAAATGCGCCGGCGTCAGCTGCGTGATCGCGGAGACCTTCGCCCGGATCTTCTATCGGAACGCTATCAATATCGGCCTGCCTATCATCGAGTGCAGGGAAGCCTCAGAGAAGATTCAGGACGGAGACCAGGTGGAGATCGATTTCGATTCCGGCGTTATCACCAACGTGACCAGGGGAGAGTCCTACCAGGGACAGGCGTTCCCGCCTTTTATGCAGAACATTATCACGGCCGGAGGCCTGGTGAACTATATTAACGCGAAGTAACAGATTGTTACGATTCACAGTCATGATTCACCAGTTACGATTCACAGCCATGCCGCGATCCATATTCGCACAACCAGCCAGCTTTGCTGTCTGAGGCTGCCTGAGTTGACATAAAATACCGCCGACAATGTTCGACGGTATTTTTGTTACGTGAATTTAACACAAATGTAACAATTACGAAATGAAAAATCAGCAAAAATTAACTGAATATACGGCGGATAAGAGGGTAATAACAGTGCAGGTTGTACATACTTTTGCGGGCCGATAATTTCCAGGTCGAAAAAATATTACAAATCGAAGACAAGGCCATTGACTTTTCCGGATGAAATCCCATATAATTACCACTATCCCCTCAAAAAGCAGGTTAAAATCGACAGATTCTCCCACTTTTAACCTGAAATCGAGTGGAAAAGGAGAAAAGAGTATTTATGCTTACATTATGCTCATTTCTTCAGGGCGTATTCACCTTTGTGAAGTCACTGGCTGTGAAGGTGGCGAAGAAGGATTACCGTCAGAAGGCGGTGATGGTTCTGGCCGGCTGCGTGGTTACGGCGGTGACATTTACATCCAGCGGGTTCGGCGGAGGCGGAAAGAATGTGCTGACCGTATTTGCCGAGACTACACCCGATGACGGAGAAGAGACAGAGGAAGCGCCGGAAGAAATCGAAAACCTTACGGAAGCAGACATGCAGAATGCTCTTACGGATTCCAGATTACAGGGACAGCAGGTTGTCGGACAGCTTTTGGCGCAGGATATCCGTGAGCAGGAGGAAGAGCAGAATCTGGTTCAGGAAGAAGTGGCTGAGGTCAGGGAAGAGATTCGCCTGGAGGAGGAAGCCAGACGGAAAGCCGAGGAGGAGGCCAGAAAGAAGGCTGAGGAAGAGGAAGCTCGGAGAATAGCGGAAGAGGAAGCCAAAAGACAGGCTGAGGAGGAGAGAAAGGCCCGCGGTCTTGTCAATTATACAGATGAGGATTACCAGGTATTGCTAAAGATTGTTCAGGCGGAGGCGGGAATCTGCGACGCAAAGGGAAAGATTCTGGTAGCCGACGTGATCCTGAATCGGGTGCGCAGCGATGAATTTCCGAATACCATAACGGAGGTAGTGTACCAGAGAGAACAGTTTTCTCCGGTGTCGGACGGAAGCCTGTATACATGCAGCGTGACGGATGAGACGGTGGAGTGCGTGAACCGGGCGCTGGAGGGAGAAGATTACTCCCAGGGAGCGCTGTATTTCATGAACCGGCGGGGAGCACGGGCCCGTTCCATCCGCTGGTTTGACGGCAAGCTTACATTTTTATTTCAGCACGGCGGACACGAATTTTTTAAATAAAAAGATTGACGGACAGCAGGCGGCAGATTATCATAGGATGGAGAGAATCAGGAAGTTTGTCGGAGGTGATAAGGATGAAACGGACCGCGGTTGTTACCGGAGGAAGCAGAGGAATCGGATATGCCATATCCAGGCGGCTGGGACAGGATGGGTTTCAGGTAGTGATCCTGTCTTCCGGCGGACAGGAAAAATATCAGGATAAGCTGGACGAGCTGGCCGGGGAGGGCATCGAATATCTGTATGTTCAGGGAGATATCGGGAAACAGGAGGACCGGCTGCGGCTGGTGAAGGAAGCTGTGGATCGCTTCGGCGGAATCCATGTGCTGGTGAACAACGCCGGCGTGGCGCCCAGAGTCCGCACGGATCTTCTGGACTTGACAGAGGAAAGCTTCGACCGGGTGATCAATATCAATACCAAGGGGAACCTGTTCCTGACCCAGGCAGTGGCGAAGCAGATGCTTTCCCAGCCCTGGGAGGGAAAGAAGCGGGGAACCATCATCAACATATCATCCTGCTCTTCGGTAGTTTCTTCCGTCAATCGGGGAGAATACTGTGTGTCCAAAGCGGGGATTTCCATGCTGACCACCCTTTTTGCCGACCGGCTGGCCGGCGACGGTATCCTGGTCCATGAGGTGCGCCCCGGAGTGATCGCCACGGATATGACCAGCGGTGTCCGGGAAAAATACGATCGGCTGATCGCAGAGGGAGAGTTTCCCATTGCCCGGTGGGGAACGCCGGAAGATGTGGCCGGCGTGGTTTCCGCGCTGGCGGGAGACGATTTTCTGTATACCACAGGCAACTATATCGACGTGGACGGAGGATTTCACATCAAGAGGCTGTAATTGAACAGACAAAGCAGATAAATAGGGAGCTGACGCCAACGTTCTTCGGATCGTTTGCGGCAGCTCCTTTTAGACAGACATAAACGGTATCTGATAAATTATAACCGTGGGTTCCAGCCGTCGGCGCCCTTCAGGACGTTTTCTCTGGAATAGTGAGGCAGATCTTCGGCGGTCAGACGTTTGATCCAGTCCGGCCGTTTTGTCATGTCCCCGCCGGGCCCGAAGCTGCCGTATTCGGCGTAGAAGGAGTGGATATGGGCAGCGGGCTTGTTCCAGTCGTGCCAGCCCTCCGGGCGGATGTGAGATTCCATCCGGCAGCTGATCAGTACCGTCCTGGCGTATTCGCGCCAGGGACGGCCCAGGTAGGTGACAGGGACCGTGTGGTCGCCGGTGAAATGGCAGCCCTCCATCACGTAGCCGTATTCCTGACCTTCCGGCGTGGAGGCGGCTGTGACAAAGCTGTCGTGGCCAGTGTATTTGGAATAGATCTCGCAGTGTTCAAAATAGGCGGCTGCCCCTCCGAAGATAAAGTCCACGTCGCCTTCGATATAGCAGTTTCGGTAATAATGGCGGCCGGGCCTTCTCGGGGCATTCTCTTTGGGGCCAGCAAAGCCCCGCGTCTCCACTTCCGTAGGCGGAAGCGGAGCGGTGAACAGAGTGTCCTGGCCTCCCAGCATGCGGCAGTTGTCGAAGATGATCCGGTCCCCATCCACATAGAGAGCCAGAGCCTGTCCCACCAGGGTGCCGGGACCGGAGCTGTTCTCAAAGGTCATATTTCTGGCTGTAAAATCATCTGCGTCAATAAAGCAGGAGTAGCTTCGGAAGGTTCCGCGTTTTTCCCCGTCCGGCATCTTCATGAGGGCGTAGAGGCCGTAGGTCAGGATGGTGTCCTCCCGGGACTCTCCCTGAAAGGTCACATGGGGCCTGCGGACAGTCACCCGTTCGTTATAGATTCCCCTGGCAATGGAGAGGACTGCAGGTTCCCGGCTGCTTTCCGGGATGGAATCCAAAGCCTCCTGTATGGAGGAGAAATCGCCGCTGCCGTCCTGTGCGACACGTATGATCATAGTTATATCCATTCCTTTCCCCGCAGCTGTCATGCTGTATGACAGTACTGCGGTTTATTTATCTAATATATTTTTTAGTACGGAGATCATTTTTTCTACGTCCACAGGCTTGGCCAGGTGGCCGTTCATTCCCACTTCCAGAGCTTTCCTGCGGTCCTCCTCGAAGGCGTTGGCCGTCATGGCGATGATGGGAATGCCGGCAAGAGCAGGATTCTCCAGATTCCGGATGATCCGGGTAGCCTCGTAGCCGTTCATGATGGGCATCTGCACATCCATGAGAATAGCATCATAATAGCCGTCGGCAGAATTGCGGACCATGTCGCAGGCGATCTGACCGTTTTCCGCGGTTTCGATGAGGAAGCCTACCTCTGAGAGCAGTTCTGTGGCGATCTCGCGGTTTAAGTCGTTATCTTCCACGAGAAGGATCCGGCTGCCCTGGAAGCCATCCTCCTTTGCGGGAGCCGCAGTCTCGGCAGACAGCTGCTGGCTCTTGCCCAGGGCCCGTTCCAGAGTGCGGTGCAGGTCGGAAATGAAGAGGGGTTTGCTGATAAAGTCGGTGACTCCCGCTTCCCGCGCTTCATCCTCAATCTCGCTCCAGTCATAGGCGGACAGGAGGATGATAGGGGCATCATGGCCTACTGCCAGGCGAATCTGGCGGACCGTCTCGATGCCGTTCAGATCCGGCATGGACCAGTCAACAATATACACCTCAAAGGGATCTGCCATGTCATGGGACTCCTTGGCGCGGACGATAGCCTCCTTGCCATAGCGGGTCCACTCGGCCCGCATGCCGATCTCCCGGAGCATCTTGGAGACGCTCTGGCAGCTGATCAGGTCGTCGTCTACCACAAGGCCTCTCAGGCCGGTCAGTTCCGCGATGGGGCCGATATCCTCCGGTTCGCCGCAGAGTTCAAATTCCAGAGTTACGGTAAATTCGGTGCCCGCGCCCTGTTCGCTCTGTACCTCGATGGTACCGTTCATCATATTGATAATATTCTTGGTGATGGCCATGCCCAGCCCGGTGCCCTGGATGCCGCTGACCGTGGAGGTGCGCTCTCTGGTAAAGGGTTCGAAGATGGTCTTGACAAACTCCGGACTCATGCCGATACCCGTATCCTTCACCTTAAATTCATAGATTCCGTACCCCTTTTTGGGGCTGGGCTTCTGGGTGATGCGCAGGGATATGGTGCCTCCCGGCCGGGTGAATTTGATGGCGTTGGAGAGCAGGTTCAGAAGGATCTGATTCAGCCGCAGCCGGTCGCAGCAGATGGATTCATCGGACACGTCGATGGTGTCGATGAAAAGCTCCAGCTGTTTGGCATGGACGTCGGCCTGAATGATATTTCGGAGGCCGTGAAGGATCTCCGCCAGATTCTCCGGCTTGTTTTCCACATTCACATGTCCGGATTCAATGCGGCTCATGTCCAGAACATCATTGATCAGGGACAGCAGATGGTTGGAGGACTGAGCGATCTTGGACAGGTAATCCTGAGCCCGTTCTTTGTTGTCCAGATGGGTAGTGGCCAGAGCCGTGTAGCCGATAATGGCGTTCATGGGAGTCCGGATATCGTGGGACATATTGTTGAGGAAGACGGTCTTGGCCCGGTTGGCCTGGTCTGCCAGAAGCAGGGCATCGGACAGTTCTTTCTGCTGGGCCTCGTATTTGGCGCTGACCTCTGCGATCCGCTCCTGCAGGTGCTTCTGGCTGTGGAGGCGGATGATCAGGACTGCGCAGACAAACACGAACAGACAGAAGAAGAATACCGCCATAAGCCCGAAGAGCGGATTGGCATAGACGAAAGCGACAAGGGTCTGAACCGTGTCCATCGTTTCCGTGTCGGTCTCCTTAAGGATAATATCGGACATGGTTCCGTCATCGATGCCGCTCAGAGCCTTGTTGATGAGAGAAAGAAGGATATGTCCGTCCTCCGCGTTGACGCCCATGGAATAGGAGAGGTTGGAATCTCCCAGAAGGATGAAGGAAAACCGGTTCTTGATGTCATTCTGAAGAAGCTTTTCCGCCGTGTAGGAGAACAGTATGGTACAGTCCGCATCCCCGGAAAGAACTGCCTGGACACACTCGTCAACAGTGCCGTAATTGAGAACGTCCACGCTGTCCACGGTATTGTAATGGGACTGTATGTAGGAATTCAGGATGTCGGAAGGATAGACAGAGGCCACCGTCCGGATCTGATCGTGGAAATTATTCCGTGTGACGCGGGCCAGGGTCATATTCAGGTAGGGAGAAGAAATCTTATACCCCTTCTGTTCGGCAAGGTAATAATCCTCGGGACAGTCCAGAATGATATCTTCACTGCCGGCATCCAGATATTGATAATATTCTTCCCTGGTAGTTACGGGGACATATTCGTAAGGAAGGGAAAGACGTTCCGCCACGACTTCAAATATGGCAGGTAAAATGCCTCGGGCTTTTCCGTCTTCCCAATAGGAATAAGGGCTCCGATCCGGATTGAACAGAACCTTAAGGGGAGTCTTCCGGTCAGCCACCTCCTGAAGATAAGCGTACTCATGAGCGGTCAGCATCACGTGACCGCCGGAATCGGTGGAATAATATTTATTATGCAGGGTCGTGCGCCAGTCCGGCTCCTGCAGGTCCATCTGGTCAATGGCATGGTTGATCTGATCCATCAGGTCCTGCCGGTCCCGCCTGGTCACGACATAAAAGGGGCTGGCTGAGATGGATTCCATGACCCATTCATTCTGCGTGGCCCGAAGGCTTCCGGTGACAATGCCGTCCACGATTCCGTCCTGGAGAGCCTTTGTAAGTTCCGCCTCCGTCTCAAAATACCGGCTGTTATAGGAAAAGCCCTGTTCCTCCGCGAAGGCCTGGAAGGTATCATTTTTGGAGTTGCCGTCCAGCAGGCCGATGGTGAGGCCGTCGTAGGTAGCGTAATCTCCGGCGGTTACCGTATCGTTGCCCGCCTTGACCGTAAACATGGTGGAATTGGTGCCAATCGATTTATTGGAAAAGAGAAATTCTTTCTCCCTCTCCGGAGTTTTGGATACAGAGGTTACGATGTCGAGCTGTCCGCCGCTCAGCATGTCCAGACAGTCCGAATAGGAAGAATCGTACCCTGCATATTCGTAGGTCCAGTCCCCGTAGGAGGCAAGCTTTTGTAAAAATTCATAGCCGTAACCGCTTAAGCGTCCGTCCTCTGACATCTCATGATAACCTGAGAAGGAGAAATATCCTACGCGAAGCGCCGGGACATTCCCTTCCTCGGCGTGGACGGGAGGACACCAGGCAAGAAGAAGCGATAACGCGGCGGCAATCCCCGAAAAATGTCTTAATTTCATATAAATCAGCCTTTCTGATGCGATAACGTCACTGCATAAATAACCATATTAAGCATATCATAGAAATCTTGTCAGCGCAAGGAGCATATTTGCGCAAATCGATTTGTGCAAATCGTCATTTACGTCAGTATGCAAACAAAGCGCCAGTGACACTTTGTTTGTATTTTCCTGACAATTTTACATGACAAATCGATAAAGTTGTGGTATGATATAGACGAAGGCGCGGTAATATTTATCTATTTTATCGTCCTTCGAACACCAGGGGGTTACTGAATGGGGAAACGGTATGTTTTGTTTGATCTGGACGGAACTCTGACAGATCCGGGTGTCGGGATTACCAAATCGGTTCAGTACGCGCTTCGGTCATACGGAATCGACGAGCCGGATCTGAGTAAATTATATCCTTTTATCGGTCCGCCGCTGAAGGACAGCTTCATGCGGTACTACGGATTTTCCGCGGAGAAGAGCATGGAGGCCATCGGGCGGTATCGGGAGTATTTTACTGCAAAAGGAATGTTTGAGAACGAAGTGTACGAGGGCATCCCGCAGATGCTTGGGAAACTGAAGGCTGCGGGGAAGGTGCTTTTTGTCGCTACGTCCAAACCGGAAGAGTTTGCTGTTCGGATCCTCGAGCATTTTCACCTGGATCCTTATTTTGCGTTTGTAGGCGGCGCAAGTATGGATGAGGTGCGGGTAAAGAAAAGTGAGGTGATAGGATATACCCTGGAGTCAGCAGGAGTCACGGACAAGTCGCAGGTGGTTATGGTGGGCGATCGGGAACATGACGTTTACGGAGCCGAAGAGAATGGAATAGACACCATCGGCGTGCTTTTCGGTTATGGTTCTTTGAAGGAACTGAAGCAGGCAGGAGCCTGGAAGATCGCCGGGTCCGTGGAAGAGCTGGGAAAGCTTCTTCTGGAATGCTGATTCTGTGAAAATGCACATTTAAAAAGAGAGGCCCAAGGTGACAGCTTTGTTGAACGTTAGAAAGGATGAGCAGTTTGTTTGAGAAAGGCGAGTATATTGTGTACGGAATGACCGGCGTGTGTCTCGTGAAGGACATCACGGAGATGAATATGGACGGGACATCCAGAGATAAGCTGTATTATATCCTGGAGCCGACGGCGGTCAGAGGTAACCGTATCATTACGCCGGTTGAAGGTAATAAAAATGTTATGCGAAGGATCATGACCAGTAAGGAAGCCTACGAACTTATTGATGAGATTAAGGACATTGATCAGCTTTGGATTACCGATGATAAGCAGCGGGAATTCATTTACAAGGAAGCGCTCAAGACCTGCGACTGCAGGGAGTGGGTAGGTATTATCAAGACGTTGTATATGCGGAAGAAGGACCGCTTAAACCGCGGGAAGCGTCTTACAGAGGTGGACGAACGTTACATGAAGAAGGCCAAGGAAAACCTGTACGGAGAATTGTCGATTCCGCTTGGAATTCCGGCGGCCGAAGTAGAGGAGTTCATCAGCGCCAGGATTGATTCAGAGATTGAGGTGTGACCAACAGATTGACGATGATGACCGTTATGAATATAAACAACCTATAGGAGGAAGGCTGATCTGCGGCTTTCCTCCTGTTTATCTGCCGGAAATATTTGCCCTGTAAAGAAAAAACACTTGACACCATGGGAGTTATTGTGTATGATAGCACAGGTGATAAGATGAAATCGATTGTTGAGCAGACCATGCTCTATGATTTTTACGGCGAACTGCTGACACCTCATCAGCGGCAGATTTATGAGGACGTGGTGTTCGGCGACATGTCCCTGGGGGAAGTGGCCCATGAAAGAGGGATCAGCCGCCAGGGAGTCCACGATCTGGTGAAGCGCTGCGACCGGATTTTAGACGGGTACGAGGAGAAGCTTCAGCTGGTGGAGAAGTTCCGGCAGACCAGAAGCCGGGTGGAAGAGATCAAGAGGCTGACCGGTCTGTACCGGGAGAATCATGATGAGAAGATTATCGCTGAGATCGAACGGATTGCCGGCGATATTATGGATCTATAGATGGAGGCTTTATGGCATTTGAGAGTCTGTCAGACAAACTGCAGAATGTATTCAAGAATCTGAGAGGCAAGGGACGCCTGACGGAGGCGGATGTGAAGGCCGCCCTCCGGGAGGTCAAGATGGCGCTTCTTGAGGCGGACGTCAGCTTTAAGGTGGTCAAACAGTTTGTAAGCTCCGTGCAGGAGCGGGCCGTGGGCCAGGATGTCCTCAACAGCCTGACGCCGGGCCAGATGGTGGTAAAGATCGTTCATGAGGAACTGATCTCCCTCATGGGCTCTGAGACCACGGAGATTGCTTTACGGCCCGGCAGTGAAGTGACGGTTATTATGATGGCCGGACTTCAGGGCGCGGGCAAGACCACGACCGCGGCCAAGATTGCCGGGAAACTGAAGGCTAAAGGGAAGAAGCCTCTTCTGGCAGCCTGCGACGTATACCGGCCGGCTGCTATCCAGCAGCTGCAGATCAACGGCGAGAAACAGGGTGTGACCGTATTCTCCATGGGAGACAGCCAGAGTCCCGTCAATATTGCCAGGGCCGCGGTGGAGCACGCCAGGAAGAACGATTTCAATGTGGTGATCCTGGATACGGCCGGACGTCTTCATGTGGATGAAGACATGATGCAGGAGCTGGAAGATATCAAGGCGGCTGTGGAGGTCCATCAGACCATTCTGGTGGTGGACGCCATGACGGGACAGGACGCTGTCAACGTGGCGGAGAGCTTCCAGAACAAGATCGGTATCGACGGCGTGATCCTGACTAAGTTAGACGGCGACACCAGAGGCGGCGCGGCCCTGTCCATCCGCGCTGTGACAGGAAGGCCGATCCTGTATGTGGGCATGGGCGAGAAACTGTCGGATCTGGAGCAGTTCTATCCGGACCGCATGGCTTCCAGGATCCTGGGTATGGGCGATATCCTTTCCCTCATCGAGAAGGCAGAGATGGAGGTCGATCAGGAGAAGGCCAGGGAACTGAGCCAGAAGATCAAGAAGGCGGAGTTTGATTACAATGATTTCCTGGATCAGATGCGCCAGATCAAGAAGATGGGCGGAATGAACAGTATTTTGAATATGATGCCCGGCGTACCCCAGATGAAGGGAAATCTTGACATAGACGAGTCGGCCATGGACCGGGTGGAGGCGATCATCCTGTCCATGACGAAGGAGGAGCGGGCCAATCCCGCCGTCATGAATCCCTCCCGCAAGCAGAGAATCGCTAAGGGAGCCGGCGTCAATATCAGCGAGGTAAACCGGCTTGTCAAGCAGTTCGAGCAGATGCGCAAGATGATGAAGCAGCTGCCGGGTATGATGGGCGGCAGGCGCCGGGGCGGAATGATGAGCGGCCTGGGCAGTCTCTTCGGGAAGGGCCGGATGCCCTTCTGACGACGGAAAAAGCGTCATACAGCGGTTCCGGAGACAGCCGGCAGGCAGGAAAGACAGCAGAGCAGATTTTTCTGTTTTTGCCATAGATTTATTACAGGATAAGGAGGTGAATTGAGATGGCAGTTAAGATGAGACTTAGAAGAATGGGACAGAAGAAGGTTCCTTTCTATAGAGTTGTTGTTGCGGATTCCAGATCTCCCAGAGACGGTAAGTTCATCGAGGAAATTGGTTACTACGACCCCAATAAGGAGCCCAGCGTGATCAAGTTTGATGAGGAGGCAGCGAAGAAGTGGTTGGCCAACGGCGCTCAGCCTACAGAGAGAGTAGCGAAACTCTTAAAGCTGGCCGGCATCCAGTAATTGAGGTGAGGTATTATGAAGGAATTAGTAGAAATCATGGCAAAAGCCCTGGTGGAACACCCTGAGGAAGTTACCGTCACCGAGACCGAGAAGGATGGAGAGACCGTTATCGAACTGAAAGTGGCCCCTTCCGACATGGGAAAAGTGATTGGAAAACAGGGCAGGATTGCCAAGGCCATACGTTCCGTTGTGAAGGCAGCGGCCTCAAAGGAAGAGAAGAAAGTGTCTGTGGAAATCGAATAACAGGTTCTGCAGGTGGAAGAGGTAAATTGCAGTCCGGCGGGTTCCGTTGGAGTGCGGTTTATCTCTTTTCAGGTATAAGGAGAAAGAGCGCATGGAACAGACATTCCGCGTGGGAGTCATTACCTCTACTCACGGCCTTCGCGGCGAGGTGAAGGTGTTTCCCACCACAGACGATGTTCAGAGATTCAAGCAGCTGAGGGATGTGCTTGTAGATACCGGCAAGGGGCTGGTTCCCATGGAGGTGGAGCAGGTACGTTTCTTTAAAAATATGGTGATCGTAAAATTTAAGGGTTACGACGACATTAACGGCATTGAGATCTATAAAGGAAAAGACATTCTGGTGACCAGGGAGAACGCGGTGGAACTGGGGCCGGATGAAAATTATATTGCGGATCTGATCGGGCTGGCCGTAGTGACCGATGAGGGAGAGCCCCTGGGAGAACTGGCAGATGTGCTTCAGACCGGGGCCAACGACGTCTATGTGGTGAAGACGCCGGAAGGGAAAGAGATTCTTCTTCCCTCTATCAAGCAGTGTATCCTGAAGGTGGATCTGGAAGCGGGACAGATTACGGTCCATGTGCTGGACGGCCTTCTGGATCTGTAAATGCAGGCGGCAGGTATATGCCGCGGCGGTGCAAAACAGGGCAGTTTGCTAAGAAAGCGAGTGTATTTGGAATGAATTTTCACATCATGACGCTGTTTCCGGAGATGGTGATGAGCGGACTCAGCACCAGCATCACAGGCCGGGCCATGGAAAAAGGCCTGATTTCCATTGACGCAGTCAATATCCGGGACTATTCTGAGGAAAAACACCGGCATGTGGACGACGCCCCTTACGGCGGCGGGGCCGGAATGGTGATGCAGGCAGGCCCCGTGTGCAGCTGCTATGAGGATCTGTGCCGGAAACTGGGCAAACGTCCCCGGGTTCTCTATATGACGCCTCAGGGAAAGGTATTTCGCCAGGCGATTGCACGTGAACTGGCGGAGGAGGAAGATCTTGTTTTTCTCTGCGGCCATTATGAGGGCATCGACGAACGCGCCCTGGAGGAGATCGTCACCGATTATCTTTCCATCGGCGACTATGTGCTGACCGGCGGCGAACTGCCGGCCATGGTGATGATCGACTGCATCGCCCGGCTGGTTCCCGGCGTCTTAAGCAATGACAGTTCGGCGGAGATCGAGTCCTTTCACGATAATCTGCTGGAGTATCCCCAGTACACCCGGCCGGAGGTTTTTCACGGCAGGGCGGTTCCGGAAGTCCTTCTGTCCGGCCATCACAGGAATATTGAGGAATGGCGCCGCAGGCAGTCCATCCGGCGCACTTTTGAGCGCCGGCCCGACCTTCTGGAGGAGGCGAATCTTTCCAGGAAAGAGAGGGAGTACCTAGCGGAGCTGCGAAGCGGCGGCGAACCCTGTTCCGACGGGCCCGATCCGGACAGCGGAACAGAAGGGAAGGGACTTTAAGATTTTGAAGAGATTTTTAAGGGGAGGCTGCGGAAAAAAACGCTTGCATTTCCTGAATATCTATGTTAAAATCTCATATTGTGACAAATAAGCGATGGTCCTCTGTTACGGAATGCGTATTAAGAACATCAAATAGATGGAAGGAGATTCACATACATGAACGAAATTATCAAAAACATTGAAGCGGCTCAGATGAAGGAGACCGTTCCGGAGTTCCGTGTCGGAGATACCGTAAGGGTACACAACAAGATCAAAGAGGGCAACCGCGAGAGAATCCAGATTTTCGAGGGAACCGTCATCAAGAGACAGAACGGCGGAGCGAGAGAGACCTTCACCGTGAGAAAGACCTCCAACGGAATCGGCGTTGAGAAGACCTGGCCTTTACATTCCCCCTTTGTTGAGAACATTGAGGTTGTCAGAAGAGGTAAGGTGAGAAGAGCGAAGCTGTTCTACTTAAGAGACAGAGTCGGCAAGGCCGCCAAGGTGAAAGAGCGTATGAGATAGTTTTGGTTGATGTAAGAGGGACAATAAGTTATTTATTGTCCCTTTCTTATCTCATGGAAAACAGGCGCAGTCAGAATAAGAGCAGGGGTAACGTTGTGGAGTTTTATCAGGAAGAGAGCAATCTGTTAAGAAGAATCGTATGCTGGATCGTGGATATCGTGGTGGCTGTTTCCCTGGCCTGGTTTGCAGTGTATGCTTTCGGCACACAGGTGCAGATCTCCGGTCAGTCCATGCTGCCCGGTCTTCGCGGCGGCGATGTGGTGCTGATGAACCGTCTTGTCTACGATCTGGGCGATCCCCACAGGCTTGACGTGGTGGTCTTTCAGCGGGAGGATAAGAAATATAATGTGAAACGCGTGGTCGGTCTGCCGGGAGAGACGGTCCAGATTGTAGCGGGTGATGTTTTTATCGACGGAACCCGGCTTGAGATGGGTCAGGAGATGAGCGGAGTGTCGCTTGCAGGACTGGCGGACAGTCCGGTTGTTCTTGAGGATGATGAGTATTTTCTTCTGGGTGATAACCGTGACAGCAGTGAGGACAGCCGTTTTGCCAACATCGGTAATGTAAAAAGGTCTCAGATTCAGGGGAAAATATGGTTTCGGCTTCTTCCCATTGTGGATATGGGATTGGTGGAATAGGAGTTTTTATGAATATACAATGGTATCCGGGCCACATGACCAAGGCCAGAAGGGCTATGCAGGAGGACCTGAAGCTGATCGACCTTTTGATTGAGGTGGTGGACGCCCGAGTCCCGGCATCCAGCCGCAACCCTGACATTGATGAACTGGGCAGAAACAAAGCGCGGCTGATTCTTCTGAATAAGGCGGATCTGGCCGCCGAGGCGGGCAACGCGGCGTGGGAAGATTATTTTCAAAAGCAGGGATATGCGGTGATCAAGGCGGATTCCCGCAGCGCGGCCCAGCTTAAGAAGGTGAACGCAGCTGTGCAGGAAGCCTGCAGGGAGAAGATTGAGCGGGACAGAAGGAGGGGCATTAAGAACAGGCCGGTTCGTGCCATGGTGGTGGGAATCCCCAACGTGGGCAAGTCTACTTTTATCAATTCCTTTGCGGGAAAGGCATGTGCCAAGACCGGCAATAAGCCGGGGGTTACCAAGGGGAATCAGTGGATCCGGCTGAATAAATCCCTGGAACTTCTGGATACGCCGGGACTTCTGTGGCCCAAGTTTGAGGATCAGCAGGTGGGACTTCATCTGGCGCTGATCGGTTCCATCAACGATCAGATTCTCAACAGGGAGGAGCTGGCGGCAGAACTTCTGAAATTCCTGGGCGCCCGATATCCTCAGGTGCTGAGGGAGCGGTATAGGGTGGATACGGCCGGAGAGAAAGCTGTAACCGAAGAGGAAGCTGTAACCGGAGAGGAAACGGTAACCGGAGAGAGAGCTGCGGCCGAAGAGGGAGCTGTAACCGGAGAGGAAGCTGTAACTGGAGAGGGAGCTGTAACCGGAGAGGAAACGGCGGCCGGAGAAAAAACCGCGGAAATGGCTCTTGCACAGATTGCCAGGGCGAGAGGCTGCCTTCTGAAAGGCGGAGCATACGATTATGAGAAGGCGTCTGCGCTGCTTTTGGATGATTACCGCAGCGGAAGGCTGGGCCGGATCACTCTGGAATTTCCACCGGAGTAAGACGGAGCTGCTGTCCGGGGACAGCCATGAAAGATGCAGAAAACATAGAAAAGAGGCCGTCTGCGGCGGCATCAGAACTGCAGAAGGCAGGAGGATGCAGAGGATGAGAGAATTGAAGGGCGAAAAGCTGGAAGCGGAATGTAAGCGTCTTGAGGCGATGCGCCAGTATGAGAACCAATATAAGGACTGCGCCTATATCTGCGGGATCGACGAGGCAGGGAGAGGTCCCCTGGCCGGTCCGGTAGTGGCCGGAGCGGTGATTCTGCCGAAAGATTGTCAGATTCTGTACCTTAACGATTCCAAGAAAGTTTCCGAGAAGCGGCGGGAGCTGCTGGCTCTGGAGATCAAGGAGAAGGCCATTGCCTATGGCATTGGGATCGTGTCCCCTCAGCGGATTGATGAGATCAATATTCTTCAGGCTACCTATGAGGCTATGCGCCAGGCTATCGGACAGCTGTCTGTGACGCCTGAGATCCTTTTAAATGACGCGGTGACCATTCCTCAGGTGGAGATTCCCCAGGTGCCCATTATCAAGGGGGACGCCAAAAGCGTGTCCATCGCGGCGGCCAGCATTTTGGCCAAGGTCTCCAGGGATCACATGATGATAGAGTATGATAAATTGTATCCGGAGTATGGGTTTGCCAAACATAAGGGTTACGGAACAGCGGCCCATATCCAGGCAATTCGCCAGTATGGTCCGTGTCCGATTCACAGGAGAAGCTTCATCGGGAATTTTGTATAAGCGCAGGGCGCGGCGTCTGCGGAAGATCTGCCGGCCGGGAAGGAGCGCAGGTGGACAATAAGAGAGAGACAGGCAGCTACTATGAGGAGAAGGCAGCTGCCTTTTTGCAAAAGAAGGGTTATGAGATTCTGGAGAAAAATTACCGGAACAGAAGCGGAGAGATCGATCTGATCGCCAGAGACGGCGGATACCTGGTATTTGTGGAAGTGAAATACCGAAGCGACCTGCGAAATGGATGGCCGGAAGAGGCTGTGGATGCGCGCAAGCAGATGAAGATCCGGCAGACAGCCAGGTATTATCTTTACAGTCACGGCTATACGGAGGAGACGCCCTGCCGGTTCGACGTGGCGGCGATCCTGGGCGAAGAGATACGGCTGATCAAAAACGCGTTTTGACACAGGCACCGTCGCTGGCGAAAGACGGAAGCGAGGAACCGTGATACGAAGGCTGTTAGGCAGAGAACGAAATCGCTGAGGCCGTTATGCTGGAGAGCGGAACCGCGGAGACCATTATGAGAGAACTATCATAGGAAGAGAAGGGATTATGCGTAGGAAAGGGAAGGGATGATGGCATGAAACCGATTATATGGAAATACAGAGGAGAGGGGAATCTGCCTGAGACCATATGGGCCGGTGAGGTTCCCTATTTGTCGTTCCCTCTTCTGGAGGAGAGCGGCATCGTATCCCACGGCTTTTCCACCCGGCTGGGAGGCGTCAGCGAGGGATGGTTTGCCACAATGAACTTTACGTTCCTCCATGGGGATTCCCGGGAACATGTGATGGAGAACTACCGGCGCATGGCGAAGGCTCTGGGCGTGGATGAGACAAGAATGGTTCTGTCTTATCAGACCCACACCACCAATGTGCGGAAGGTGACGGAGGAAGACGCCGGAAAGGGCGTGGTGCGGGAACGGGATTATCAGGATGTGGACGGCCTGATCACCGACGTGCCGGGAATCACCCTGGTGACCTTTTACGCGGACTGCGTGCCGCTGTATTTCGTGGATCCGGTTCACAGAGCCATCGGCCTCAGTCATTCCGGGTGGAGAGGAACGGTGGCCCGTATGGGCAGGGAAACGCTGACGTCCATGAGGGAGGCTTATGGGACGGATCCGGGGGACGTTCTCTGCTGTATCGGCCCCAGCATCTGCCAGGACTGCTTTGAGGTAGGAGGGGAAGTGACGGAGGCCTTTGAGCAGGAGTTTGACGAGAAGTACTGGCCGGAACTGTATTACAGGAAAGGCAACGGGAAATATCAGCTGAATCTGTGGAAGGCCAATGAGATTATCCTAAGGGAGGCCGGCGTGAGGCCGGAGCATATCCAGGTGACGAATATCTGTACCCGCTGCAATCCGGATTACCTGTTCTCCCATCGGATCATGGGACGGGAGAGAGGCAATCTGGCGGCCTTTTTGTGCCTGAAATCGTGATATGGATCAGCCGGGAGGCATGCGGAAATTATTCTTCCGGTATTTCAGGGGTGAGATCCCTTTGGATTTTTTAAATACGATTCCGAAATAATCACTGTCGCTGAAGCCGCATTTCTCCGCAATCTCGCTGACGGACGCGGTGGTTTCCAGGAGCATATCAGACGCCTCCTGGATTCTCACGTTTGTAAGGTACTCCTTGTAACCGAAGCCGGTGGCGAGCTTAAATTTTTTGGAAAAATAGGCGGGACTTATGTTGATATGGGCCGCCACGGAAGTGAGACTCAGATCTTTCATATAGTTGGCTCTTATGTATCGGGCGGCATCCTGCATCAAGGTGTCCGTCACATTCATATTCTGAAAGGATTCACTGCCTTTGTGATGGGTATAGCGGATCAGAAAAATGATAAGCTCCTGAAGGCAGTTTTTGATATTCACATTAGAGTAATCATCCTTCTGTTCATATTCTGACAGCATTCGGTTCAGAAGACCTTCGATGTAATCCCTGTGTGCGTTTGTGATATGGATTACAGGCTCCGGCCGGAAATTCCGCCTGAGGGCTTCCGAGAAAACCGATGAGCGGATATCAGGCACGGCTTCATCGCTGAAATTGATGACGATTCGTTCATGGGGCCGGTCATTGACATAGGAAGTCTTGTGTATGGTGTTCACCGGTATCAGCACCAGGTCGCCCTTTTCCAGAATGTAAATGGAATCGTCAAGAAAAAGCTTTCGTGTACCGTTTACCAGATAGTAGATCTCATACACCGGGTGCAGATGCGCGAAAGGCATGTTAAAATACGGGTCGCGGCGTAGTTTGGTGATTTGAAATGTTTCAGACACGGCGCTGCCTCCTTTTCCGGTATGAGAATAGAAATGTGTTTGGAATCAGTATAATAGATAAACATAAAAAATCAAGGTTTTTATCGAAATATATTAAATATTAAATGGAATCTATATATTTTTTGTTGTACAATATCCTGTAGTGTTTGCCGGTAAAACAGAAGGAAAGAAAGCGTGTTTTTGCGATGAAGCAGAAAAAAATAGATATGACGTCGGGGCCGATCATGAAGAATGTGTTCCTTTTTGCCATCCCAATGGTGCTGGGGAACATACTGCAGTATCTGTATACGACGGTAGATACTCTGGTGATCGGCAATTACTGCGGGAAGACTTCCCTGGCGGCGGTGGGAACAAGCGCCCAGCCGGTGGAAGTGCTTCTGTGTATCTTTCTTGGGATCGGAACCGGCGTATCGATTCTTGTGTCCCAGCATGCCGGCGCGCAGAATGAGGAAAAAATGCGGCGGACGGTGGAGACGGCTACCTTTTTCGTGTTTGCCTGCGGCATACCGCTGTGTGTCATCGGGTATTTCGCGGCGCCGCTGATCCTGGGGATCATGGGGGTTCCCGCGGACGCCTGGGATGCCGCCGTATCCTATACAAGGATCGTATTCTACGGCTCCCTGGGAAATATCGGCTACAACATGAACGCGGGGATCCTGCGGGGCCTGGGAGACAGCAAGGCGTCCTTGTGGTTTCTGGTGGCCTCCTGTATTGCCAATATCGTGCTGGATTATTTATTTGTGGCCGGGTTCGGAATGGACGCGGGAGGAGCGGCCCTTTCCACCACTCTGGCCATGTATCTGTCCTGGATCCTCAGCATCCTGTACATCAGGAAAAAGTTCCCGGAACTGAAGCTGCCCTTTGTGCCCGGAGGACTGAATCTCGCCGAACTGAAGGGGATCATTCTGCTGGGCCTTCCCATCGGCCTCAACAATTCCCTGTATTCACTGGGACATGTGGCGGTACAGACGCTGGTGAACGCCCAGGGTTCCACCTTTATGGCAGGCAATTCCGTGGCGGGAAGGGTGACAGGGCTGACCAACATCGCGATCACGGCCCTGTCTTCGGCGGCCACTACGTTTTCGGGACAGAATTACGGGGCAAAGAATTTTGACCGGCTCCGCAAGGGCTACATTAAGATTCCGGTGGCCTCCGGGGTGTTTACCCTGGCGGCGGGCCTCTGTGTGCTGGGCTTTCGCATGCCGATCCTGCGGTTCTTCTCGAAGGATGAGGCGGTGCTTCTGTATGCCGAGCGGTATGTGGTGGTGCTCCTTTTGTCCCAGTGGTTTTTTGCCATATTCAACGGGATCATCAGTATTGTCAACGGCGTGGGACTGATCCGATACACGACGATGGTCAATATCCTGATGCTTTGGGCGGTGCGGATCCCCAGCGCCTACCTGATCGCCCGGTATTTTGACGGAACCTATATTATGCTGTGCTTCCCCATCAGCTTCGGTTTTGGTATGATTATGATGATCGGTTATTATCTGTTTTCCAGGAAATGGAAGAAGATCATACGGACCGGCCTGTAAGCCGGAAAGAAGAGAAAAAGAAAAGAAGAAAAGAGAAAATGAGAAAAAGCGAAAAAGAGAAGGAGGAGATGTAACGTTGAAAAAATTAGGATTTGGAACCATGAGGCTTCCGCTGACGAACCCGGATGACCCGAAAAGCATCGATTACGACCAGGTGTGCCGGATGGCGGACCATTTTCTGGAGCAGGGATTTACCTACTTTGATACAGCCTACCCTTACCATGAGGAGCTGTCGGAGGGGGCTGTGAGGCGCTGCCTGGTGGACCGGTATCCCAGGGACCGGTACGTATTGGCGGACAAGATGCCGATTCTGCGGGTACAGGGACCGGAGGAGTATCCCCGATATTTTGAGGAGCAGCTTCGCCGGTGCGGCGTGGATTATTTTGACTATTATCTTCTCCATAACATGGGGAAGGAGAGATACGGCAACACCGTCAAATTCGGCGGCTTCGAGTTCCTTCGGGGATTGAAGGAACAGGGGCTGGCAAAACAGATCGGCCTGTCCTACCATGACGACGCGAAGCTTCTGGAGGAGATCCTGACCAGGTATCCGGAGATTGATTTCGTGCAGCTTCAGATCAATTATCTGGACTGGGACAGCGCGGCCATCCAGTCAGGGGCCTGCTATGAGACAGCCTGCCGCCACGGGAAACCGGTGGTCGTCATGGAGCCGGTGAAGGGCGGAAGCCTGGCCAATCTCCCGGAGAAAGCTATGGATGAGATGAAGAAGCGGGGCGCCAAGGGTTCGCCGGCTTCCTACGCCATCCGATACGCGGCTTCCCTGGACAACTGTATGGTGGTGCTGAGCGGTATGAGCAGCATGGAGCAGATGCTGGATAATACCTCTTATATGAAGGATTTCCGGCCTCTGAATGAAGAAGAGCGGGAGATGCTGGCGTGCATTAAGGATATTGTGGACAGCAACATGGTGCCCTGCACCAACTGCCGGTACTGCATGGAGGAGTGCCCGAAGAATATCCATATTCCCGCCTATTTCGGACTGTACAATATGTACGCCGCCACCGGCAAAAAGACCAACATGTATTATGAGCGGGCGTCCATGAACCACGGGAAGGCTTCGGACTGCGTCAAGTGCGGAAAATGCGAGCGGATCTGTCCTCAGCACATCGCGATCCGCAGCGAGCTGGAGAAATTCGCGGAGATCTACGAGAGACCCGAGGGGGAACCGTAAGGTTAGTTAAGAAGCGCAACAAGACAAGCGCAGCCAGCCTCGCCGCGATTCCGTACAACCGAGGGGAGATATCTCTTTTGCTTTTTATCGAAAAAGTGTATATTGGCATTCGACAAAAATGCGCGCTTGCACATTTTTGCCGAAAGGAGAGACAGACATGATACAGCGTCCAAGGTATCTCAACAAGCTGATCGATAAGCAGGAGATCCGCCCGTTTACAAAGATACAGGACTCGTTTGTAATCCAATCCGGCGCTGCCAAAAGAAAAGAGAACAGGGGAGGAAGTATGAACAGGGAAGAGACATCCGTCATCAGAAAAGAAGCTTCTGTCGGAAGAGAGGCTTTGGATGGGAACGAGGCTTTGGTCAGTCAGAGAATCATACAATATGCGGAGGAGCTGGCCCCGGTCAGCCGGGAGCGGCGAAGGGATTTTCACCGGTATCCGGAGATGGCGTGGTATGAGATGCGGACGTCTGCCATCATTGCGAAGATCCTGACGGAACTGGGATATGAGGTCCTTACCGGCCGACAGGTGTGTCTGGAGGGAGCCAGAGTGGGGCTTCCTGCGGAGGAACAGCTGCGGAAACATGCGGAGCAGGTTCTCAGGCAAGGGGCTCCGGCGGAGTATCTGACGGAAGATATGAAAGAAGGATACACCGGAGTTATCGGTATTCTCCGATGCGGGGAAGGACCGGTAGTAGGGCTCCGGTTTGACATCGACGCGCTGGGACTTGCGGAGGATGAGACGCCGCAGCATCGGCCATATACAGAAGGTTTTAATTCCCGCAATCCCGGGTGGATGCACGGCTGCGGTCATGACGGCCACACGGTGATGGGTCTGGGGACGGCAGAGGTGCTGATGAAGATTCGGGATGAACTTCACGGGACCGTAAAGCTGATTTTCCAGCCGGGAGAGGAAGGCGCTAAGGGAGCCAGGGCGATTGTGGCCCATGGGCATCTGGATGACGTGGATTATTTTGCAGGGACCCATGTGGCCCCGGACGACGGATCTGACGACGGAGACGTGACGCCGGGAAGCTGGGGTTCTCTGGCCAGCAGTCGGTATGACGTGTATTTCCACGGTCAGACGGCCCATGCGGGAGGATTCCCGGAGAAGGGCAGAAGCGCCATCGTGGCGGCTGCCAACGCAGTGCTGAACCTGACGGCGATTCCCCGCCACAGCGAGGGAATCACCCGAGTCAATGTGGGAACCATCCGGGGAGGCACAGGCCGCAACGTGATTCCCGACGAGGCCATGATTCAGATGGAAGTCCGGGGAGGGACGACGGACATTATCCGCTATATGGATGAGGAGGCCAGGAGAGTGTGCCAGGCGGCAGCCCAGCTGAACGGCTGCACCTGCGAGATGATCTCCCAGGGGACTTCCGATTCCCAGGAAAGCGATGTGGATTTTCTGGAATGGATTGCCGGGATTCTGGAAAAAGATCTCCCGCACCTTCGCGTCAGCAGCGTCCATAACGCCAGAAACTGGGCCAGCGAGGACATTTCCCTTATGATGAACCGGGTGCAGGAGCATGGCGGAAAGGCTACCTATATGCGTTCCGTCACCCATATGGCATCGGCACAGCATACGACGGCCTTTGATTTCGATGAAAAAGTTTTGACGGAGGGCATTGAAACCTTCTCCGTCATTGTGTATGAACTTCTGCGCAAACAGCAGGAACGCCCGGTCTGATGAACCGGCGTCCCTCTCGTTACAGGCTTTAGCCCGTAATACAACGGACATTTTCTTGGCAAATGAGAGGATGTCTGAAGAAAAACTTTTGCAGAGCAAGCCGCATAGCAGGGTTTGGGGAAGGCACTCCCCAACAAGATTCCCACGGGCAAAATGAGCGCAGAAGCGAATTTTGGCACCGTGGGAATCTTGCTCTTAGCAGCTGATACTTCTGATTTCTATATCTCAGTTGTAAAATGAAATATTTTTTTGAAATCTTGACAATCAAATTGAAAAATCAAAAATTTTTCGGTATAATGAAAATGATTTTATATATCGTTTTGCAGCAATGCTGAACGGAGGAAAATAGATGCCTATCTCATACAATAGATTGTGGAAACTGATGATTGATAAAAACATAAATAAAACGAAGCTGCGCTCACAAGCGGGCATTTCATCAAACGCTATGGCAAAGCTAGGCAAAAATGAGTCCGTGCAGGTGGAAGTGCTGGCGAAGATATGCAGCTGCCTTGGATGCACGATGGACGACATTATGGAAGTTCTGCCAGAAGAAAAAGAATAAGTTCAGTTTTGGACACTGAAACTATCATGATATGATTGCTTAACTATAAGCGGGGGTACTGACCGTGGCTGAAAAAAATAACGCCAACATCGGCTTTGAAAAACAAATTTGGGACGCAGCCTGTGTTCTTTGGGGACATATCCCCGCAGCGGAATACAGAAAAGTTATTGTAGGTCTTATCTTTCTGCGTTACATCTCCAGCGCGTTTGAGAAGCGATACAATGAATTAAAAGAGGAAGGCGACGGCTTTGAGGACGATAGAGACGCCTATTTGGAGGACAACATCTTTTTTGTACCCGAAAACGCCCGCTGGAATAAAATCGCCTCTTCCGCCCATACGCCGGAAATCGGCGCCGTGATTGATGATGCTATGCGAGCGATTGAAGCGGAAAATAAGAGCTTAAAGAATGTGCTGCCAAAAAATTACGCAAGTCCCGACCTTGATAA